>NZ_LWHG01000007.1 GCF_001625445.1 Haladaptatus sp. R4
CGTCGCGTCCCTTCAAACCCTCATGGGTTCGTCTGAAACTAGTCATTGGGATACCCTGCTTCAATGAGGTTTCCTTCAAACCCTCATGGGTTCGTCTGAAACCGCCATAGTGAGAGGGTTCGTCCAGCCAGATCGCGTTCCTTCAAACCCTCATGGGTTCGTCTGAAACCCGCCGTATTTTGGACGGGTGAGAGCGTATTGACGCTGGTTTCACAAAGAAATTTCCATCGACCTCCAATTCCTTCTCAACCCCTTGGGGTCGATGGAAATTTAGAATCACAGCGGATCAACCCCCTCTCAAGTGAACCGACTACCTGGTTCCTCACTCGAACCATACGTAGTGAAGTTGAATGCGGCGGGATTTGTGGACTCAAAGATAACAACCGAATCATTTGGCTCTAACTTGTCCTCGATTTCGTTTTTCATAGCGGTAACCTGACCGTCCGTGAGCTTTCCAAAAAACACTGACTGCTGAAGGTGCTCTAGCCGCCTGCGCAACAATTTTCGGAAGATGTGTGTTCTCTCGGCAGGGACATCGTATACGACGATCACTTGCATCTCACCACCACCGGGCCGTTGCGTGGTACGGTTCATCAGTCAAGATATGCTTTTTCAAACTGTAGACATCAGTTTGCACTAGCGTTTTGAAACTCACTTTCCGGTTCAAACGGGGATGATCGATGGTCTCGTCGAGCATTTCTTCGAACTCCTCAAGGACGATCATTCGTCCATTCTCGTTTAGCAAACAGCCGTTGAGTTCGTCTTCGAAATCATTGATCGATAACTGTTGTCGATTCACCAGCCGGAAGAGCAGCCGATCCGCCAGGATTGGTTTGAATATATCTGCGATGTCAAGCGAGAGCGTGAATCGCCGCTCACCAGGCTCATGAACGAATCCGATCGTCGGATCGAGAGCCGTTTTCCGAATTGCGGAGACACAGGTAGTATAGACCATCCCATTCAGGAATGAAATTCCAGCATTCGCTTCATTTGTTGGAGGGTTGTATTCTCGTCGAGTCAGTGTAAATGGATCACGAAGAATTTGATCAAAGCACTCATAATACTTTTTCCGTGCGTTCCCCTCGACTGATCGGAGTTCGTTAATATCTGTGGTTGTCGAGACGGATTGTTTCAATTCTTCAAGTTTAGTGACGGTGTTCGAAAATTTCCCCCGTCGGCCATCGTAATACCGGATATTTCCTCGCATATTGTGAATGCTTGCTTCGATGATACTCTGTCCGATCCGGAGCCGGCGCGCCGGGTCATCGTATGCTCGAACTTGTTCGACCACTGTATTACCGGACACCTGACCGCGCTTTGGCAAATAGGTGCCTCGATAGTAGTCTTTCCAGCCGAACACGTGCAGCGGGACGTTGTGCTCATTTAGAAGTCCTAGTGCCCGGGTGTTAAAATCGAGTTGTCCGTGAAGATACAGCGAGTCTACGGATTCGATAGGGAGGTATTCGGTCTTTCCCTCTAGCGTATCGATTCGCAATGTCCCTTCATTTCGTGAAAGTTCACCGTCGGCGAAGATATGATGGTTTGGTTTGGGCATGATTACATCCAACAGAGATCCTGATACAGGCAGGAATCGCAGTATGGTTTCTTCTCTAATTCTGGGGGTTGATCCCGGCTTACCACATCCAGGATTCCGCCAACAGTCGATTCGACCTGATCTGTAGCTGAATTGTCTAGTGTGATTGACTCTCGCTTTCGTTCCGTGGGATATGCTAGGACTCCATCTCTCTCGACCCCATGAATCTCTCTCAGGTACCATAGATAGAACAGTAACTGCATCCGCGCCGGCTTCTCCAGTGTAGAAGAGACTTTGACCTCCATCACGTCACCCGAGTCTAGAACATCGAGTTGGATTCGGTTGTCAATCATGAATGACTTACGTGCGTTCTGATAACTGGTATCGTCGATGTGAGTTCCACGTTGGATGTTGGTTGTCTCTCGGTCTATGTCGATTCCTCGAGACATGAACCAAAGTTCTCGTTTACAAACGTGGTAATACTGCACCATGAGGCCAGTAATCCTGACCTTTGGTTCATTCGCTGGACGCCGTTCGTCTCTAACGTATTCTGCAACCGGTCTGTCTGTAGTCACAAGAACCGACACCTCACTTGAGGGGTTTGTTTATTGAATGTCATTCAATATGAGTTTCTTAGAGGACGTTCATTACTCTTCTCCTCACTCAGAGAGGGGCCCCAACTCACCGTGTAAACCGAGCCGAGACAGGATCTGTTATTGGTTTTAACCCCCCCGTGGCAAGATCATATTTGAGCTCGCTACCACCAGAATATCGGAAGACCTGAACACCATCACTATCGCGCTCTTGGTTATCGATTCGGGATAACCGCGGTGCGTCTTCGATAATCGATTTTGGCAGCGACACACGGATTCCAGAGGCATTTTGGAGACGGTCATAGCCAACTGAATCCCCATTCACAAGGAGATCAGAGATTCGCTCGATTTCAACCCTGTCGGCCTCTGTCAGTGCGACTAGGACATCCAGCGTTTGGATTCCGCCGATCAGGGATTGGCGCCCAAGCCAGCGGGCCTTCGCATTATCAACCGCTTCTCGGAGGTCACCATTCCACAGTGACTTTTCATCAAGTGCCCTGAAATAGGAGGCTACGGCGTCTCGAGACAGCGCCACATCGGCTGCATCGGTATGATTCGGTATCTCTGCGAGAACGTTCGAAATGATCCTAAGGTGTCCCGGAATCCCCGCGTCAGTCGCTCCTTTCTCATAGACGTAGTAGGCCGGCGGTTCCGTAGAGGGGTTCTGTGGGGTTTCTTCATCCGGAGCAGCCAGCATCCAGACAATTACTCGACCGCCATTTTCGCCCCATTCGTATGACCGATTGCACCGACCTGCTGCCTGAACAATACTGTCCAGCGGAGCGATATCACGGAAGACAGTTTCGAAACTGAGATCAACGCCCGCCTCGATGGCTTGGGTTGAAACGAGAACGAACGACTTTTCCCCTGTTGACAGGCGGTCGGCGAGTTCAATTAGAACTCGCCGATCAAAGGGACGATACCGCGAATTCAGTGTCAGGAGGTAAATCTCAGAGTTCGCTGATGACCGTCTTGCTCGTTTCGAGCTGACCGGATTGATCTCTGATGTGGAGTTCCCAGTAGATTGGGTGCTACGTGTTAGTACCTGGTCGACGATCTCCGTAGGAGTTAGAGCTGGATTGGTTGCATCTAAATTGTATTCTTCAAGGACCGCTTCGATTTTGCTCCCGAGATGAGTTACGTTGGGACGGTCTTCGAGGACTTCTGTGAGTTTTCTTGAGCTACTGATGGTGTTGCAAATAGCTAATGTCGATGCATTACCGTTGGTTGCTTTGAGAATGCGATCGACAGCTGTATCGTATCCGACGTGTGTTTCCTGGAGGCCAACTTGGCGGCTCAGAGCTGTTGGATCAATCGTGTATTGGACGCGCTCTGCTTCCGCAAAATAGGTCTCCTGGGATATTGGCGAGAGGACTGTTTCATATGATGGGCCTTTCTGGCAGAATTGGCAGTTGGCTCCATCATGATTCTGGCCAGCAGCCAATAGCGACTCTGTTTGAAGATTTCTGACTAGATTCGGTTGGGTCGCAGTCATCGCAATGATGTGGGCGTCGTATTCATCGGTCATGATATCCAGCAACCGCTCAATCCCGTCCCACCAGTCTTTCGGTAGTGCTTGGGGTTCGTCCAGAATGATGATGCTTGATTTGAGGGCCGATAGTTTCAGTCCTTGTCTGTTGGTTGGTCCAGCGAGGCTTTCGAATAATTGGACGAACGTCGTGAGTATCGTTCCATCACGCCATGCTTCTCCGAGTAATTCGGCGGTTTCATCGTCAGTATCCGTCGTGTCGGTTTCCTCGTACTCGTCGTGGCGGACAATCGTTTCACTGAGATAGTGATGTACCGTCAGAGCCGATTGTTTTGGGTCAGCGCCCCACAGGTCTGGATCCTCGAAGAGAGCCCGAGTCTGTTCGATGATACTCGTATACGGAAGGGCGTAGATGATCGGTCTCGGTGTCTCAGCGCTGTCGCAGTCCGAGAGCAAATCTCTTGCCTCGAAGGCTGCCGACAGTCCGGTGAACGTTTTTCCCAACCCTGTCGGAAGAGTGAGTGTCGCGATTCGTGAGTCCGGACTGACCAGCCACTCGTGCACCCCCTGAATGGTTTGTCTGCGAGCCCGTTCACGCTCGTCGTTCAGGCGCGCTTCGAGGGTGGGTTCGGGCGGCTCGTTTCGTATGTCTGCAATGTAGTTCTCGATCGCTTCCCGGTCAAGGGTGTTCAGATCGAATATCCAATTTTCGGGGATATCCATCGCGTGGCTCTTATCGGCTAGCGTGATGGCCGACCAATATCGAATGGTTCGATCGTAGAGCTTCTGGGGAAGAGATGCAGAAGTTGGTGTGTGGCCCTC
Source organism: Haladaptatus sp. R4 (assembly GCF_001625445.1). Lineage (NCBI taxonomy): Archaea > Methanobacteriati > Methanobacteriota > Halobacteria > Halobacteriales > Haladaptataceae > Haladaptatus > Haladaptatus sp. R4. The sequence goes on from NZ_LWHG01000007.1 coordinate 4,439, forward strand.
CAACGTTTTTCGCGCGCTCACTTCCCGGAGTTCTGACGCTACTTCTCCGGACATTACCCACGAACGGAACGCGTTCCAGTCCGGCTCTGACAGTGGTGTCTGTGCGAGCAGCTCTGTTGCTGCCGTCGGCCACATCTCGTTGAGTCCATCCATTTGAGCCTGGATTACCCCGTCTTGTTCTTCGAACGCCCGGGCAAGTGGTTCAGCAGTGTACTGCGCAGCATTAGGAAGGGCTTGGTGATGACGAGCAACTGCTAAGGTCGCTGCGAGTCGGTCTCGGTCAGGGGCATTCAGCTCGCCTAGCACGTACCATGTAGCCAATGCGCCGAGGCGTGCGTGTGTTGTCTCCTCGCGGGGACAGTCAGGAGTTTCTTCAGGCCGTACGTAGGACTGAAACTGTGGAGTTGCCTTGCCGAAATCATGGAGGACAGCCGCTGCACGAAGATACGTGGCAACCGCCCCGTTTTCACCGAGCAGGCGAATCGCTCGATCTGCAACAACCTGGTTGTGAGCAGTGAGCCGCAGATCCCCACGCTCTGTCAACTGGTCTTCAGTGTACGTGTTTGTTTTTTCGTCTCGTATTGGGTGTGAAATGAGCGGTGGATGCATGGAAAGTTGATTAGAGGATGTAGTTAGCGAAACACGACGGTTCGTGAGCCGACGGAAACCGGCGCGGGATCTGCATCAGCTTTGATCCGAACTGAGTTCTCGGCCTGTTGAGTGTAGACATAGTCGTCGAATCTCGTTGTTCGACGGCCTCCGCCATCCTGTTCCATCACTGCTGGGGATCGCTCAATGCCGTAGGTAACTCCTCCTTGTGGAATCGCATCCGAGAGCGACCCAGGGACAATCGAATCGACATCAATCGTGGTGTCATTCTCGATCCTGCCTGGGGATTGCCCCGATCGAACATCTTCGATAGTCGCTAGATATTCGGACTTTCCAAGGCTGGGTGGATACACAGAGGTGCCTGACGTGAGGTGCTCTCGAAGGTCGGTGTAGAATGCTTCATCCTCCAGTGCGACGTCGATTCGGTAGGCCGGGTCAGCCAGAACTTCGTATGCATGGAGTTGTCGGTCCTTCGTTGTATCTTGGTACGTCAGGTTGTAGGTGCTATAGTAGTTCCCGACTTTCGTCGTGACGTCTTGTCCGGGGTCAGTGCCGACTCCGACCGTCGGAATGTTGATTGTTCGTAGATCAGACAACGGTGTGATCGCGATGGCGGCATTGTCGGCTCCGAAGACGTCATAATATGAGTCCCGGTCGGCGCCTACGATGGCTGCCAACATGCCAGCGATGGTCGTCCGCGGTGGTATTCGATAGGTTTGTTTGGTAACGCTTCTGCCGACGCGCTTGAAATGACCCCAGGAGGACCGAACGGTGAATGAGAGACAGCGATCTGGAACGCTGTCGGCGTCAATCTGTGGCGACATCTGCTGGCTCACGTTTGACTTGCAGCCGCCAAGTCCCGTTCTTCGAGCACGTCGATCCGGTGCACATCGTGGCCATCTGACTCGAGATAGTCGGCGAATGCATCGCCTTGCATCGTCTCGTTCTCGATTTCGACTGTTAGGCGATCATCGCCGACGATGTGAATCGTTTTGATCCGATCACTAGCGGCGTTCAATCCATCAACTAGATCCGATGCATCGACGATCACATCATTCACCGAACGGGGCGACTCAGCGCTCTCGTTGGCGAGGTCGAGCATCTCATGGAGGCCACCAATGTGATAATTCCCGTTCTCATATTCGACGCGGAGGTACAGGCGAGGTTCTTGACCCAACTTCGAGCGTGAAGTGGTTTGATTTTTCAGAGCGCGCCAGCAGAGTGTGTCGAGGCGTTCGATATCTTCCTGGCTCAGTTGGGTCGACTCAGCTCCGTTGTTGTCGACAAGACCCCAGAACGGAAAAATTCCGTATTTAATTCGCTTGTCATCCAAGTCGAATCCTCCTTGTCGGTTTTCCTCTCCCGTGGAAATAACACTCGTAAGTGAGTCGTATTCTTCATTTTCCTCGACTTCATTCAGTGATTTTGAGGGAAGGAACTGGACCGGGCCCTGATAATGATTTGGCAAGACATCGTTCAGCCCTGTTCGGAAGGCCTCGTCTTCCTCATCATCGCTGGATTCGAAGCTGAGCGTTGCCCCGAAGTAGCGGACATCGGTCGCAGCTTGGAGAAAGTCGGAGCCGAGATCTTCGATCTCTTCGATCTCTTCAGCATCGCCAACCAAGTCTAAGACGTCCTTGATCAGGGTAGTACGGGTTTTCGACTCGCCGTTGACCTTCTTGACGTAGATGTCATAGCCGTCATCCAGAAGCTGATCCCGAAGGTAGCGTTTGAGACGAACGTCAGTGATAATCCCCTGACCAGTATCCGGATCACGTCGGGGTCGGTTATCGCCAATGGGGTTGCCATTGGGATTGCAGTCCTGCGCGTCGTACACGAACAGCAGTTCGGAGCGGTTGAGTGTTGTCATTGGTATGTCGATGGACGGTTATTACTTGGCAGTACTTTCCGCAGTAGCAGTTTTGTCATTCTTTGCCTCGTCGCCTTCGTGCATTTGGAATGCGACTGGCATTGATCGTCGACCATGAGCGTGTCCCAGGACATAACAAAACTGGAGTTCGCGTTTGTCGATTTCCCAGTCAGTGGGCATCGTCTCGGTTTCATCTAACAGTCGGTCAACTGTTTCTGGGAAGAGCAGGTCACGATCGAACGACCGGTTTGAATCCTGTGCATAGACTTTGGCCTTCTCCAGTGCTGCAGTTAGTGCGTTCTCCAAGCCGTGCTTCGTGAGTTGATCGCCCTTCGTCCCGGCGTCGAGCGGGCGGCCAACTCCTCGAACGGAATCCTGGTGCCAGCTAATCTGTCCAACCAGAACGCCCGCCAGTGCTGCTGCCTTTCGTGTCTTATCGTCGAACAGCGGACGGTCGAGAAACGCGTCGAGACGGTGTTCACGGATCGCTGCAATGTTACTCGTGTCAATCATGGGTTCTGTGTTCGTCATAGTGTCAGTGTGTTCAATTGGGACGTCGATTCCTTTGAGCAACCCCGCTCGCGAGAGTGTTTCTAGGTGGACGAGCTGCTGGGCGACGATTTGCACTGGTGGACTGTCGCTGCCTTCCGAAGCGTTGTCATATCGCTGGAGATACTCCTCAAAGAGCGTTTTCACGTCTAGTGGCGTTCCGGAGAGAAGCCGATGGTCAACAACACGTCGAAAGTCGTCGCCCTCCTCGTCACGGTAGGCGAACACCGCGTCCGTAAATTCGTGATTCGTAATTCGAGCAAACGCCAGTCGACGTGCTCGCGTCGTATCCGTATCGAGGGTGAGTAGCGGCCAATTGTTGAACTGTTCGAAGCCACCGTTGGCTGGGCTCAGCGTCGGGCCGTCGATTGTCTTTCGGAGTGCCTCTGCCAGTTCGGTCGGCCAGTAGACTGTCGCAGCCGGTTCTTCAGCGATGATATTCTTATCATCGCTAATCGGCATGCTAATCGTGTAGAAGCGGAGTTCTTGCTTGGCTAACTCTCGAATGGCCGGATTTTCGTTCTCGGTGAGGTTGAACGTAACTTGCGCCATCGGTGGATCTGCCGATTCATCGATTTGGCGACCTCTGTCGACCGAATCGATGGCTCGATAGAGAGCATCGGCTTTTAGCCCCGTCATCTCACCAGCGAAGTACGGGAGGACGTACGTTTCCATCCCACCGTTTCGGTAGACGCATCGTTCGATCAGGTCCTGGCCTTTAGCGAACAGCATAGCTACGTCGTCACTGATCGGGTAATTCCGCCAAGATTCGGTCTTTCGAAGCCCTGGCTGGGAATCGGGATGCTTCACGGAAAAAATCCCGAGCGGACTTTCAGGTGTACCGACCACACGGCCTTCTCCTCCCGAAACCACGTCTGTGCCCTGCCCTTCGGAGGCTCCCTTGTCGATATTCTTGTTTGCGGCGTTTGCGGTAGCATACCGCTTCATCGCCTCTTTGAGAACGGTGATTTCCGCTGGATAGAACCACTCCTGATCAGTCGTATCAATCGATTCTAAGTTTTCGGCATTGAGTTTCATTCGGACTGTTACGACATAGGGAATGGATTCATCGGATGGCAGAAGATCAATAATTTTGGACTGTAAGGACGTTAGAGTCTCGGAGTCCTTTTCAAAGACCTCCGCGAGCATCTCAATGAGCCATCCATCTGGATGGCCAGCTTCACCAATAAGGCTCTGAATGCTATCTTGGCCGGTCCACGATCGGATTCGACCCAGGATCGTGTTACTGACTCCCTTGGCGTCGTTTCCGTTTTTCGAACCGATCTGGGTCAAACTATACTTCGCTCCCCGACCGGACGATTTGTGCGAGTAGCCAAGTTTTGGGATATCTTCCTTACGGAGGACATCTTGACTCAAGTCGGCTATTTCTGGTGCGTCCCCCGTCAGATCCAACGAAATCGTCACTAGACGACCGTCATCAACAAACGGCTGGAGTTTGCTGGGTGTCGTATAAAGACTGCCACCGCTTTCGGCGACGGCCAGGATGCCGTACAAGGCCATGACATCCTCCAGACTTGCCGGCGGGCGGGCGTGCCAGTATTCATCCAGCGCGTTCTGGAAGTCTTCAGGAATTGGTCTCTTGTTCATGTGGTGTTGGCTCGAGGTGGATTCTGTTCACGGAGGTTGAGGAACCCGAACCCGTGTTCTCGTCGCTGACCGATTCCTGAATCCAGTGCCAAGTTCAGGTGATATCGATGGGTGTCATCCCGAACTCGGTAGCCTAGCCGCCACTTCGACAGAATGACCGTTCGGTCGACAGCCGTGGCGGGCTGGAACTGAATGGAGTAGGTGACATCGTCCTTGATCGGCTCAATTCGGTTGAACAAGGGGTCGTCAACCTCGGTGGGGCCGTCGTAATACTCATCTCCGAACTGTTCGTGAGTCTGTTGGATCGACCGGCGGATTGTGGCCTGCAAAGGTTCCATCCCATGCTCTGGCCGCCAGAACAGTTTGGTCTCTGACTCTCCGGCGTCCATCTTTGAGGTGTCGAGACCGTGTTCCTTGGCTAACCGCCGATTAAGTGCACAAAACACGCCCGTCCCTGTGTCGATGCGACCGGTTGAGCCTGCTTCCCCTACTTGCGGAGCGTGAGCGGTAATGTCTGCGATTTTGAACCGCATTTGACCGACTTCGAACTTACGGTTCCGCCCGAAATGCGCGATCAGGTCATCTAAAATATCCCGACGAGGTGAGGCAATCCGAATGTACCGTTGGTCACCCTCTTCGATCATTCCCCAGGGGAAGATGTTCGAGAACGCGAATCCAATACCGTGGCTTGTGTCGTGAAGGTCAGTATATTCTTTGTTTCCCTCGAGGCCACGCCAGATTCGGCCACGGATCTTATGGTGGGCTGCGGGGTCGTAACCCGCGTCTGAGAGGGCTTTTAGTGTTAGTTCGATTCGCAATCGTTAGATCACCATTTTAATTCTGTCATTTGATCGCATAGGTGGGTGTTCTTGGGATGTCACTTGAATGTGTTGGTTATATAATTTTTAATTTTGGCACTTTATGGATAAATGGATATTTCAGCGGTGGGCGGATAAAAATACTTTGAGAGAAATTTTGAATCATCGGACAAAACACTCTTCGCAATCGTACCGCTGTCGTCGGGTTTCCCTTATATAGACAGTGCCAAATAGAACAAGATGTGAAAAAACAATGGGAGCGTCCTGACTGCTATTTTTATTCAGTTCAAGAAGGGATGACTACGGCTCGGATTACTCGTCCTTTCGGTAGAGTTCCAAGTACCCTTGGCTGTCGCGTTGGTCGGGACGATTATAGTACGGACCCTCCAGCTTGTTCGCGTCTTCGTCGTACTCTAAGGATGTCGTCCCATAGTGCATATTGAGATCCCCATTCGTGGCAGTCCCCTCATTCAGGTAGTTGTACGTGATTGTCGGCCACGCTTTCTCATTGACCGTGATGGTCGCTCCCTCGCTATGTGACTGTGACTCGGGGCCGTCAAGCGTCACCTCTACTTTATCCCACGTCTGCTCAATCGTCACCGAGGCTTCCATCTTCGTGAGATCGTCTTTCTGCTCTCCCTCATTGAGGATCAACTCATCTTTAATCTCGTCGGAATCTGCCGATGTGTACAGGTACCCTTCCCATTCCCCGCGAAGATCCGGGACTTTGACCCGCGCTATCTTTCGCACCCACGACCATCGCCAGAGAAACCTCGTGAACAGGGTGTAGATGATTGTTGCGGCACCCCCGAACGAGACGATACCGAGAACACCCAGCACTGCTTGTCCAAGCCAGAGTGCTCCCATCGCCAATGCACCCATGAGCATGTAGTGGTAGTATCGGCGTGGTTGGTCGGTAGAGAAACTGTGCATCCGCTACCAGTCCTCCCACATCCGATGCAGACGTGCAATCATTGTCTCGGCGGAGTCGGTGTTCCACTGCGTGTTGTTGTCCCCGAATATCGGTTCCATTTCCGAAACCTGATCAAACGTCGTCAGGTCTATCTCGTCATCGTCCAAATGGTCGAGGACCTCAATGAACCGGTCACTCATGTTTGACCGCTTGAGGATGCGCTGAGGGACATTGTAGATCAGGCACTCGATGAAGTATGACGGCGCATCAATCGACCATAGCGAGTCCCAGTGGTCGTTGTAGTAGTCCCGCGCGTTTTTGAAGATCCGGACTGTCTCCTTGTAGTTCGAGTGTTTATCGCAACCGTTCTCATGGTGGAGCTTAGGGAAATTGATGATGCGGTCGGTGCCGTAGAGTGGCATAAAGTGCATCCCTTCGTCGTATTCCGCATCTTCGTTGCCACCTTCAGGATACGTATGGTAGACACGATATTCGCCGCACGCGACTACATCAACATCGACGTCGAGTTGTGAGGTCTCTTCTTCATCGATTTTAATCGCTTTATTCCCTCGGCTCACAGCAGACGGGTTGAACTTCGTTTGGAGTGCCCGCCGAACGTCGTCGTAGAAATCCTCACGGCCGTAGTCAGGATCACCATGATCGTCCTGATAACGCTCCTCTTCTTCATCGGTGAGATTGCTGCGGTCGGAATGCCACACGCTGGTGATTTTCGTAACTACGTCGATGTCACTTGATGACCGTGTATGAGTCGTATTTCTGTACGACCCTTGCAGGTATACCTCGTATTCTTCATCGCCTTGTTCGAGCGGTGACCGCTCGGTCATGAGCGCAGTCTTCACCTTCTTGCGTGCATCAGCCGATCCTTTGTCTGCTCCTGTGCTGTTCCAATCGCCGAACTTACTCTCGGGGATCGCCATCTATCGACCCACCCCCAGTGATTCGGCGGTAGTCTTCGTGTACTGTTCAAATTCGTTCGTTAGTTGCGTTCTCGACATAACTTCCGTAAATTACTGCGATTTATTTCGCCTGAACATCGAAGCAAATATATGGTGCCGACTCTATTCTCAAAGAGAGGTTTGCGGAAACCTGTACGCTCAATGTGCAGGGTTGGGCACCACCGCGCCCACGGTGTTGCCCCTAATTCACTTCCCCAACTTCTATTCATTAGTCAATCACATGTTTCTCAATATACGGGCGCGCGTATTAAATGGTAACATCTCTTACCAATTTAATTTGAATTTTTCGATTTGCTTGATTTGATTGATTTAGAGTATAAAAAAGATTGAACGGATCTTGTCGATTATACCGGTTGAATCTCAGACTAGATCGGTTCCTCTGGCTTCTTGAGCCAACTATTCACCACAATGTACTTAGTCCTTCGCAAACTGGTTAACTATATGACTGCTTCCTATTCCGAACGGATTTACATCGCCCCTCAAGGCTACGAAGATGAGCGAATCTATTGTCCAGCAATCGGTCTTAATGCAGAAAAGGTGATTCTTCTCACCCATACTGGAAACGAAGGAGATAGTAGGGCGAACCGCTGTCAAGAACGTGTTGAAGAAAAACTCGAAGAAGAAAGCATAGAAATCGAGAATTTTGACTGTGATATATTCGACCCAATAGACGCGCTTAAGGCCTTCATGACCTGTATTCGTAGGATTGAGCCGAATGCGGATGTTATCGTTAATGTTTCATCAGGTTCGAAAATAACCGCAATTGCCGGTATGATGGCCTGCATGTTTACCGAAGCTGATCCAATGTACGTGCGGCCGGAAGGATACGGAAGTAGGGAAACAGCAGAAGGGAGAATGGGGGACAGCGATGCGGTTAGTTATGGAATGAAAGAAATGGTGGACCTTCCTGCATACCCCGTCACGGAACCGGATTACGAATTCATTCAGGTTCTCGCATATATATCTGATAACCAGCCAGGTTCAGGGATTAAGGGCGTAATCATCAAAGAGATTGGGGGATTTTTACTTGAGAATGATTTTTCTGCGGTTGAAACCAGTAATGCTGAAGATCCTGAGAAAATCTATCCGCTTGTAAATAGGAAAATAATTGAGCCCTTATACAGTCAGGGCTTAATCGATAAACAGAGATTTGAGAAGAGCATTCATATTCGGACGACCCGGAACGGTGAACGAATGCTCGAATTAGGTAGGAGTCTAATCAGTGACGAGGGGGACGTAATATAACTTCTCAGGCGTAGTTTCTGTCTCAAGTAGATTCAACGGCTGATGGCGAATCTACTTGCTAGTTGATCTGTATTCTCTCCCCAAGATAACCGCCTGTTTCGCGTCGCTTTATTTATGTTCAGTCTCTATCTGTAGGTATGAGGGATTGTCGAGTACAACACGGGCGGCCCGAATCGTGAGACCATTGACCGCAATCATATTGGCGTGATTGTACGTCACCATGGTCGCTTTGACAGCAATCTGGACGACGCGATAGCCGAAGCCCTTGCTGAAGGATACATTGCAGAGCAGGCTGGTGCGTATGTTGCTACAGATCAAGTCTGGGACCTTCTGCCCGGTACCTCGCGCACGTAATCGCTCGTGATCTTATCCGGCACATTTCTCACATATTTGCCTAATAAAAAGGACTATATTCTCTGGGAATTGAAGACTCTATGTGGCAAGCAAGACGGCCACCGGCCTGCTCCAGCGACCACTGGTAAGACATTGGCCAGATTGACGGCGTTTCTCCGTCGAGAACCACGGTCACACGGAGCTTGCCCGCGCCGATGCCCGGGACAACCGGAACAAGCGGCAGTTTGCGGGCGACCACACGCCTGTCAGACTCGAAACGCGCTCTCGGCACCCAAGTGACGCACACCACTCAGTACGAGAGGCCGCGGAGATGAGTTGGTTCCCGTTGAACGATACAGGCACGTGGAACAGGCCAGACTCGTCTGCCTGAAACCCCTCGCTCGCAAGAGTGGGGGAGAGTAGGTTGCTGTTAACCATTACACTGCACCAACTGATACTCACCCAATAGCCGCTGTATCGCTCGTTTTCGGCCACTGACCTACTAGTGGAGTCCCAAGTTTTATCCTAGTTGAATCCCAATTATAGGATAGGTAAATTAACGGAGTAGTATTTACGTATAAATCGACGAAGTTATCTGAAAGCAACAGCCCCCCTCGGCCTCAGCACCAGCCTCGCAGGCTGTGGCATGTCCATGGGCGACAGCGGTGGGAGTATGTCCACATTGGGCAATAACCCCAGTAACACCTGATGTCGGCTAGGTAGATTTGTTACACCTGTACACTAACGCAGACATTATATCCTTACTATAAATAAACCAAATAACCAACGAAAAACTTATCCATATTAGTATAATAATATTATCTAGAAAAAACGCCTGCACTGAACCACGAGTGATTCACTATGACACCACCTCCAACCGATACCACAGGTAACCGCGAATTGCATAGTAGACGGGCGTTTCTCGCTGCTAGTGCATGTGTTGGAGCGACAGCACTATCGGGCTGTCTCCTCCCAACAGGCGCAAGTGGTGGAGGTGTGCCGCCTGCAGGCCCGACAAACAACAGCACGAACGCAACGAGTGGTAATTTCGGATCGATCGATCCACGACATTGGCGAGGTGAGTTCCATAATGTGGTGAACATGGCGAAGGCAGGCGCAGATCCCACTGGGGATGAGGACGTCTCGCCTGTGATCCAGCGGGAAATTGGGAGTGATACGCTCCTCTACTTCCCGCCCGGCCGCTACAAGATGAACAGCCAGGTTCGGCGCGTCGGTCTTCGGAATATCGGTATCATTGGGCAGAACGCGACGCTTGTTCACGGGCGCGTCGACGCGATCAAAGGCTTCGACGTCTCGGCGGGTGAGTTCCACGGCCCCGCTCAGCACTTCAAAATCGGCATTCCCGACAACCCACATCGGGGGAAGTTCTTGTTCGGCGGATTTACCCTCGATTGGCGCGGGGACAATCAGGGGATACAGGTGTTGAATCACCATACAGCGGGGACGTCGGAGATTCACTCCCTTCGCCAGGTCGGAATACATTCGCTCGGATGCCAGGGACCGCTTCGAGTCAACCCGGCGACTGAGAAAGCCCGAGCCCGCGTGAGTAACGTTGATTTTCGCTTTGGTGGGCTCACCTACCAGAAAACGATCAACACGCGGAACACGTATGACGGTGGTCCGTACGCTGGCCGTTCGTGGGCGACGTCGGGGATCACGATGCATCCGAGGGCGCAGGGATTCCTTCGTGTCGAGAGCTCATTATTCGGCGGGTGGCCGGACAACGGTATCTACGTGATCGGTGGCGATCCTGAAACGGGCGATGGGACGGTCGAGGTCATGAACTGTATTGCGGCGAACAGTCAGGCGTCCAATATCCGCATCGGCGGCGACAACTCACGAATCCACAACTGTGTAGTGGTAACCGATCGCTCGTTTGGAGAGGAGTTCTACTACGAGCAACGCCCGATCCGCGTCGATGATGGCACCTGTACGGTCTCAAATACGAAAATCATCCAGAAGAACCCGACCGGGTGGTCGCTTACGATTCAGCACGCCGTCCAGAAAGCGATGGTGAAAAATGTACAAGTGACGATCAAGGACGCGCCAATGAAGGCACTCGTCGTCGACGACGGCGTTGGTCAGGCAACTGTACAAGACTTTGTGATCAACACACCTGGGTGGAATGCGACAAAGGCCCGTGTCATTCGGAACGGAGGGGCGACGCTCAAGAATGTGTATCTCGACGGCGAAAAGATCGCGTGATCAGTTTGGGTTTCAGACTCGGGTAAACTGATCGGCATTTACAGGGAAGATGCTCCGTCCGTATAGCTTGATGAAATACGCCGCAAGGAACCACGAGAGAATCACCAGAAAGCCACCGTTTGCACCCTTCCAGCCGAGACCGTACATCGCGATAACGCCCGTGGTTCCGAGGACAACGATCTGGATGATGCTGCCGACGACAACGACCTTCAGAAGGCCGACGAGTATCGCCAAGTGTCGACGCACTGCTTCTCGCGCAGATTCGTTTCGCGGTTTGATCGATAGTGGCGGAATTTGCATGGTCTCTTACACTCCGTTTTCTTCTCCTTTGAGGGGGTCGTCTATTAATTCGTATAGTGCGGTCTTTGGATGAATGTTTTCCACAATCTCTGCAGCCGCCAAGATTCCCAGTCGATTATGGATATACTGTCGGGAGCGCCCTGTTTCATCTACGATATAGGACTGCGTCGCCCGTCCGTCGCGTAGTATTGCAATAATCTCCTTGTCGACCTCTGTGAGAGTAACCATATTAGTGGGTTTGTTAACAGTCCTGAAAAATATTCTCGTCTCCCCTGTTAATAGGTTTACGGACACTATGGGTGAGACCGTAAACTATAACTAACCCACTGTGTCCGTAACCTATATGTGGTAATATGATATATTCCTTATTGTATTATGTCCAAAGACACCGAAAGAATTGGGTTGGAATTCGTCAGCGAACCGCTCTTGAACGCTCTCAATCGGGCGGCTGAGACGTATCGTTCCCAGGAACGCATAGTTAACGAGAAGTGGAACACCATCCCCGATCGCTATATTCGTCAGGGTGCTGGCATCATCACGGTAACCTCGGTCTTCTCGGCGCCAGTAGCAGCCCAAGCCACCCAGGAAGCGAGCGACGTCATGTGTTCATCGGGGCTCGGTCCTGTGATCACGCTCGCGTTCGGGATGATCACGATCGGGATGATCCTCCTCTCGGCGTTCCGCGGTGCGCTCGCCGTGAACAAGATGGGAAGCGCCCGGTCGGACAAGAAGAAAGAGGGCCGTGAAGCGCTCAAGGGGGCGATTATCACGTTCTGTGGCGCGTGGTTCTTCCCGCTGTTCGCGGTCGTAATCGACAAAGCGGGTGTGAGTACGCTCTCGTGCGTGAATTTCGGGAACATCATGTGAGCCACCTGGCTCACTCTTTTGACCATGATACGGAACCGTAACACCAGCTGGCTGCCGGCGCTCTGTCTCGTCGCGATAGTCGTACTACTCGCCACACCCGTCGGTGCTCAATCAGCCGCGGCGAACAACTCAACCACCGAGCAGAACCACTGGATCGGTCTGCCAGGTCAAACGTCGCCACCGGCTAACACGACGACAACGACGGCCACAACGACAACGACGACGAGCGGGAACAACTCGACAACCGGCGGGAATGGCAACGACGACGGCGGTGGCATTGTCGACGACATCCTCGGCGGTGGAAGCGGCGGGCTGGTCCCCTCGATCAACCCGGTCGATATGGCGAAGGGGCAGCTCAAAGCGATCGCCGGGATCTTCCTCGGCATCGGGAAGGGCATCGCGAATATGGTTCGCGATAGCGTCGCTGCAGTGCCTGCGCCCGGGCAAGCAGACAAGCCGAGTACGTGGGTGAATCCACAGAATGGGCTGTGGCCGGGTGTGTACAAGGCTTCTCGATGGACGTCCGGCCTCGCTGCCGTGGCGCTCATGGGCGGGTTCGGCATGTCGTTCTACCGTTCGGACCCGTACGAGAAGCGCCAGGCCTGGAAGAGTGTCGGTATCGCGTTTCTCATGGTCGCGACGACCTGGATCATTCCCCCGCTTATCCTCCACCTCGCGAATGAGACGGCGGTGTCGGTCGCTCCTGATGGCGCCGAGTTCATTCAGACGAACTCGAAACTCGCGAAACTGGGTGTCGGGATTGGTGTCGGTGCGCTCCTCGGATTGATACAATCGGGGACGATCGCGGTCGGGATTCTCGTCCTCGGTCTTGAGCGCGCGCTCATCTATGTGTGCGTGTTCCTGTGGCCACTCGCCTGGGCGTGTCGGTCCTTCTCCGGGTTCCTGAAGAGCATCGGCGACACCTTCGTCCATCTCTTCGGCGTCGTGATCATCACGAAGCTCTTTCAAGCACTCGTCCTTCGGTTGCTCGCCGATCTGCCCTGGACATCAAGCGCACTCGGCGTGTTGGAGACGTTCACGCTCGTCGTTGGCGGGCTCGTCTTCGCCTTGCTCATTTTCCCGAAGGAGATGCTCGCGCACGCGAACGATGCGGCGTCGGTCGCCCTTGGCACCTCCGCGGCGAACCAGCGCAAGGCGGGCGAATACGTCGACAAAGCCGGCGAACGCGTCGGCCACGCGGTCCATGAAAAGTACCAGGATTACCGCGGCGACGATTCGAGTTGGGAGCAGTCGAAGAACTCGACGTTTAGCACCGGCACGTCGGCAGACGATGAGACGGTGAACTACCACTCGGTAGACAATGCGCTGAATGCCGATGGTGGGATCGACGCCCAAGCTGCCCGCGAAGAACAGGAACGCGCCGATTACGAACTCAATCGGGGGCGCAACATCCTCCAGCGATACGAGTGATCAACGATGACAGATGATACCACTGCCGACCCGTTCGAACTGGCAGAAGACGACGGCTACCACCGGATCACGCATGGTCAGACCGGGATCGGAAAGTCCCGCTTGATGGCTGCGAATGTGGCTCGGTGGTATGCAGAACAGCACGACGAATAACCCCGTTTCGGTTCACGCCGCCCTCCCAGTGCAAGGCTGGGAAACGGGCCTTACCTATGACAACCAACGAAGACGCGCCGAAAGATCCGACGCAACTCGTCCCGCCCTATGTCGATTCCGGCCTCGACTTTCACGGGTTCAAAGTGAACGACATGCTCTACGGCGCGCCGGGCGCCGGTCTGATGGGCGTTAGTGGCCTCGCCGCCCTGTTCGGCGCCCCACTTGCCCCCTCTGCAGTGGGCGCCGGAATCGGTGCTCTGGGTGGGCTTGGTGCCTTTGGGCTCGCGATCTCTTCGGACGAGTACACCTCGGGATTGGACCGGATCAAAGCCCCGCTCGCTCAGCTGAAAGCCAGCCGTCGCCTGCCAAAGACGGGTGACGAAGCGGCGACTGTCCACGGTGTGAAACGGATTCACGCTGACGGCACCGCCGAAATGGAGGATGGCCGTCTCGTCGCGATAGCCCGCATTTCGGGCCGCAACACGGCGATGCAGAAAGACAGCGAGGCACGGGAAATGATTGGCCGGGTTCGGACCGAACTCGACCAGCACGTGAGCGATTTCAGTTTCCGGCTGTTCAGCTCGGCGCTGGAACTCGACCCGCGGGACGTCACCGACAAGTACCGCGCGAAGCTCTATTCCTCGGAGTACGCCGGCGAGGAATGGAAACTGGCCCGCGAACTGTTACGGAGCGTCATTCAGTGGACCGAGAACACCGACTTCCCGCGCTTCGACGCGCGGGAATGGCAGCACTATCTCGTCGTCGAAGTCCGCCCGGACGAAGTTGCCGTGTCGGATATGACCGACGACGGTGAGATCCGCTCGTTGCTATTCGGTGGCGACGATGAACAGTGGGAGGCGAAGCGGCGACGGATGCAGCGGGAAGTGAAAACGCGCCTGTCTCGCCTCTGCCGGGCGTTCGGGAGCACCGACGGGTGTGAGACGACCCACGTCGGTCCCGCCGAGCATGCGCTCCTCTTGGGGCGCTACTGGAGCGGGACGGAGCACTCCTTCGACACCGAGCGGGTGACGAAAGATATCGATGCCGCGGTATGGCCCCACACCGCCGAGAAGGGCGACAGTCCGCGCCCGGAAGCGGTAGACGAAACCGACACGCCACGGACAGGTGTGGCGGATGTCGCGACGGTGGAAGCGACGACCGACGGCGGCACTGTCTCGCAACCAGTCGCAACGAGTACGCACGTGGATGAGGATGCCGACGAAGACACATCGTTCCTTGCGCAGGTTCGTGAAGGCTTACTCGCCCCGCTCACGAACGGCGATGACGGCGCCGGCCTGGCGCATGACCGCATTCAGGAACTCCTCGCGCCACAGACGTTTGACGCCCGCGACGGCTACGTGCGAACGGGCCAACAGTACTGTCGGACCTACTGGATTGCTGATTGGCCGGTCGAGCCCCGAGAGAAGTTCCTGGAGCAGATCTACACCATGCGAGGCGTGGATGTGGACGTCTGTTTGGACGTTCGCGAGCGGGACAAGCGCATGACCGAGCTGGAATTGAAGGACACGATCGGGGAGATTGACGCGAACATCGACGAGCGCAAAGACGTGAGCGACGTGTCGGCGATTCTCGTCGAGGACGACCTCGACCCGTACGTGAAGATGTACAAACTCCTCCACCACACCCAGGCCCAACCGTGGGACTTGAGCGGGTACGTGACGGTTCGCGCAGGAACGCGCCAAGCGCTCGACAAAGCCGAGGAACGAATCGAGGAGGGGCTGGCGACAGAAGAGGATCTTACGCTGGATATCGCGAAACACCGGGCACTCGAAGACGATTGCAACAAGGTCCGGGACACGCTCGAAAGCGCACCCGCTCACCTGACGGTGCTGGCCCCGGAACAGCGCCAGGCCGAGCTATTCGAATCCTGCTCACCGAACGGGCGGGACAAATTCGCCGACGTCTCAACGCGCGAGCGCTATTCGCTCACGTTGTCGGGAACAGTCGCGGCGGCCTTCCCACCCGTTTCGGCGTACATCGACGAGGAGGGCGGCGTCGAACAAGGTCGAAACGTCCAGAACGGCAGTGAAATCGTCAAAGATCAATTCTCGGTTGCGCCGGGCCATCGGTTGACGATCGGGAACTCTGGGAGCGGCAAATCGTACCACGTCGGTAAGCAAGCGGTTCGCTGGTATTTGGCTGACGAGAACCGCACGCTGATCCTCTGTGACACGATGGGCGAGTTCGGGAGTCTCATGGACCTACTGAACGGTGAGCACATCACTCTTGACGGCTCCCAGACGATCAATCCGCTTCACATTGAGGAAACACCGGAAAGGGCACTGGAAGCGTCAGGGAATCTTGACCCTTACGCGATGAAGTTCTCTGAAGCGCGCAACTTCATTCTCGACATGATTGGTGATGAGGAGGGCGATTTCGCCCCACTCGTCTCTGACGCACTGAACAATACCTACGAACAGGCAGGGGTGATGAAAGAGGATGTCACGACGCACAAACCCGAGAACAGTCCGACCATGGCCGACTTTCGAGAGGTCGTCAACGACATGGGCGAGAATCCGGGCGAGTACGTCGATTCAGAACTCGAGAAGGCACAGATAAAAGAGAACGCCGGCCCACTTCTCCGACGGCTCAGTGGCTTCAAAGAGGGCGGTGAACACGACGCGCTCGTCGGGGAATCCGAGGCACACATCCGCCCCGGAGAAGTGTCGTATCTCGACTTGCAGCAAATCCAGGGCATTGGTGAAGCGGCAGACAAGGCAACAACACTTCAGCTCATGCTCGGGCAGGTCTACCAAGCAGTGAAACGTGCCCCGAGTAAGACCCTCTTCGTCATTGACGAAGCGCACTACCTCTTCCAATCGAAGGAAATCCTATCGTGGCTTCAACAGTCAGCACGCCACTGGCGGCACTTCAACGCCGGACTGTGGTTCCTCTCCCACCGCCCGGCAGACTTCGCAAGTGCCGATGACACGGATATGCAAGAGGCGAAACGTGCCATCCTCGGCCAAGTTCCAACAACCGAGTTCTTCTACACAGACCGACTGGAAGAAGAGGACGCCAAGCAGCGCTTCGGGATGAACGACGAGCAACTGAACTTCATTACTTCCCAAGCCAAACGCGGAGAGGACGATGTCGGATACTCCGACTACCTCGTCGATTATGCGGACGTCGAAGGGTGGATGCACGCCCAAGAACGGGCCTCTCCATTCGAGCATATCATCTACAGCTACAAATCCAGTGAACACGGTCCCTTCGAGGAGTACGTCGCGGACGAATGGGGTGACATCTAATGGGGTTGTTCGGCAGTGACGAGGAGACGGGCGACTACACTGCAACACAACTCGGCGAGTCGTACACCCAAACCGTCGACGAGACGCCGGGCGTGTTGCTCGGCATTCGGCCCTACAAAGACAACCAGGGGATTGTCGACGGTGCCGCGATGCTCCAATCGCTTCACGACGTTCGGACGAAGGGATTTCGGGACAAGAACATCAGCCAGCACCACTCCTTCGAACTGTGGTACGACGAGGAGAAGCTGAAGTTCTACATGCACGCCGCCGACGAGGACGCCGCCGACAAGTTCCGCCGGCGCGTCGCAAACAGCTATTCGAACACCCAGGTGTTTCAGGTGGAAGGTGGCGATGCGTTCCCACAGATCCGCCCTGACGACTACGTGGCGGGCGCGGAACTCGACTTGAACCGCCACTACTACTACCCGATTCGCAACCATCAGGGCGAAGGCTTCGAGCGGGACCCATACGGCGAAGTGACGAGCGAGATGCTCACGACGCCGGAAACGCGAGTGGTTGTCCAGGTCGTCTTTCGCCCGGCAAAGAACGACTGGACGGAAGGCAACGGCGGCCTCCTGTCCCGGGACGAAGGCGTCGACGACGTCGCCGAAGGGCTTCGATCGGACCAGGTCGTCGGGTGGCTGAACCCCCGCACTCGTGACGCGAGTAAGAAAGACCGCGAAGCGGCGGATATCGTCGAAATGCAGCGGGGACAGTACGGGTTCCACACCAACATGCGGATCCTCGCCGCCTCGCCCGACAAGTACGAAGCCGAATCACGGGCCCGAGGCGTGGCGGGGATGTTCACGCGCTACTACAACACGATGACCGAACAGGGCTTCACCGACGCGCCTGTCCCGGCCAGCGATCGTCCCGCGTTCATCGAGAAACTTCACACTCGCGAGTGGGAGGACCGTGAGATGATCCTCTCGGTGAACGAACTCGCTGGGGCCGCGCATATTCCGAACAAGGAGATTGAAACGCCGAAAATCGACTGGCGTTACGCCCAACGTGGCGGCGAAGTGCCGGCCGACAGTCAACGCGAAGAGTAACAGCGACGGCGATCCCCCGTTTCCCGGATGGTTCACGCCATCACGTCGGTGCAAGTCCGACGCCGGGGCTTGGTGATTCACGATGTTCAACAACCTATTCGGCGGCGACGAGCCCGACGATGAAGACGACGACACACACGCCCAGAACACCGATCGCGAGGACGAGATCTCCGATGAGCTTCGCACACCGACGGGTGAGCCGTATCAGATTACGCCAACCGGGAACGATCGAATCGGCGGCGCCGAGGTGCTCACACACACGGAGGAAAACGACGTCGTCGCCGGCCCGAAGGTCCGCCAACTGATCGAAGGGTCACGCGACCGCCCTAAGGGGCCGCTGTGGATTGGCTACAACGACAGCGCCCAGGAAGGCTTTCGCGAGGTCCCGGTCGAGTTCGGCTCGCTCTTTCAGCACAACTGGGTGTGTGGCACGACCGGCGCCGGGAAGACGACCGAGCTCCTGAACTGGATGGTTCAGTTAGCGTACGCCGGCCACGGGTTCGTCTACTTCGACCCGAAGGCACGTGACTCAAAGGAACTCCTCCAGCTGCTCCCGGAGGACCGCCTCGATGATGTGGTCTGGATTGAACCCGGCGACGAAGACTTTGAGCGCAACATCGGCATCAACTTCCTCGAAATCCCCGAGACGGATAGCCAGGTCGAACTGGAGCGGGAGATCGAGGACCGCCTGGAAAATCTGAAAGCGATTCTCGACAACGACGACTATTGGGGCCCACGAATGCGGGCGATTACCGAGAGTATGGGCCGCGCGATGATGAAATCGGACAAAGACTACTCGGTGATCGATTTCTACTTTGTGCTGCTGAACCAGGAGCGCCGCGAACAGTTCGCCGAGGAGGTCGAGGACCCATACATCAGGGAGTTCGTGAATGAGATTGCGGAGATGGACGACGACGCCGTTCGCCCCCTCCTGTCGCGAGTGAAAAACTGGGTTGAGAACGGCGTGATCCGCCGGATTATCGCCCAGCGTGAGAGTTCGATTGACTTTCAGAACATCATCAACGAGAACAAGATCGTGATCGTCCGCACGCCCGTCTCGAATCAGGACGTCAAACAGATGATCACGCTCGGGGTCATGCGGCCGATTTGGAGTGCCGTCCAGGACCGATCTTTTGAAAACGACGACAACGAGCCGTTTTTCGCTATCTTCGACGAGTTCGACGCCATCGCCAGTAACAACCTCGACGTGAAGAACATGCTCTCACGCGCCCGGTCGATGCGCCTCTCGGTGACGATCGCCTGCCAGTATCCGGAACAACTGAACGAAGTCGGTGTGTTGAGCGCCGTGAAAGCAAACTGTAACAATCGCGTGATCTTCCGGCTGCCGAACGACGAAGACGCTCGTCCCGTCGCGAAGCTGTTCAAAGGGTACACAGAGGAAGACCTTATGGAAACCGAGAACTACCAGGTTTGGACGAAAATCCCCATCAAAGGCGGCACGCAGTACTCCGACCCACTCAAGATTCACACCTTCGCGCCGTATCCACCGCTCCGGTCGGAAGCCGATGCCGAGGACGTGATTCGCCGAAGCCTCGAACGGTATGGGAGCCCGCCAGTCACCGACGCCGAGATTCAGCGCGAGCTTCCCTACGGCGACCTCCAGGAAGGCACCACGCCGACCACCGCCGCGGAGATCGACACCGCGAACGACGAGCGAACGCGGGATTTGGCACTGAAAGCCGTCTTCGACACCTCCATTCGGGACGGCAACCCTGGGGGTTTCGTCCCGATAACCGCCTGTCTCGACCGCCTCCAGCGGTACCTTGCGGTGAGCAACGGGTTGGAAACGAGTGGAAAGGCATGGCGCCACGTCTTCAAGAGCATTCCCGAAACGCACCTCGCCCACGAAGAACGCGACGGGGACATGTTCGTCAAAGTGCTTACGAAGAGCTTCATGCAAGTCGGGGACAACGAGAACGACGGGAGCGCCGAACACTGGGCGCCGATGGAAGATGCCTACGTGCCGCTCACACAACTCGGGTTCATCGTCGACATTCCGGCACAGGACACCAGCGACATGCCCGACGCGACCGCAAGCATCGAGGACGCGCTCACCATCCCTGAGAACGCGGACAACGAGGAGATCGCTGACGCCGTCGCGCGGTACCGAGAGTATCATCCGCTCCTCAACCGCCTGGCTGGAACGAAGGACGTCTACATCGAAAGCGAGCACACAACCGGGGATAGCCAACCCTCGCAGACAGTCCGCAACGTCATGCAGGCGGTGAATGAGGGCCGGCGGTGCTTGCTCGTTTCCCGTGAAAAGACGGCCAAGCGGGTGCATACGACACTGCTCCAGGAGCCGAAAGGGAGCCACAAAAACCACCCAGTCGAAGGCGAGCGGCGCTTTTACACACTGACGAGCGGCGTCACGATCGACGGCGACGCCATGACTCGCCCCGGGAGTTCGGATAACGTCTGGGTGTACGAGGAGAGCAGCGTCGAGTACGTCCTTCGCGACGACAAGGGAACGGAACACGCCCGCTTCGAGAGCGCGGAGGCCATCTTCGAGGACGAGACAGCCTACCCGATGGGCGGCGATCGGGGAATCAAGGCGCCGATCATCCCCGAGTACGACACGGACATGCTGGACATCATCGTGGTCAAAGAGGACGCGAAGACGCCGGCGGACTTACTGGTTTATCGGGAGGACGGGGACCACATCCCGCTGGATATGCTCGTCGACCAGGAGGCAGAGCAGCAAGCGGAGAGCACCGACGAGAGCGACAAAGGCGGCGAGGATATCATCGACGCGCTTCGCTAATTCACGCCGAGCAGCTCACGCATTTCGGCGACATTCTCGTCACTCACTGCATCGCTTTGGGACGCCAACAGGACAAGCGCCTTCTTGATTTTCTCCTGGTCGTCCAGCTGATTCTCGACTGTTTCGAGCCGATTCTCGACAGCACCAACCCGCGCCGCTGTCTCGGCGGTTGGCGGTGGCGTCAGCGCCGTGTCTGTCTGCTTGATGAACTCCTCGGCGAACTCGGTCAGTCGCCAGATCCGAGCCGGACGGCCACCCCCAGCGGGGTACTCGCGCTCTCCTGTATCCTCGATTAATCCCCACTCTTCCAGCGTCACCAAATGGTGGTTAGCGCTCCCTGTCGGGACGTCGGCACGCTCGCGAAGAACGGATGTATTCAACTCGGTTTCATCGCTGCTCGCGAAGGCCGCGAGGATGCTCCGGCGGTGCTGGCTCCCCTGGTCGAGCTTCCGCTTAATGGTCTCCATTTTGGGCCCGTGATACGTATCGTCAGTGATGGAATTGTCAGCTGGCATAACCGGTCACAAGCAAGGATAACGGAGTGAGACAACAATAATATTCCGATTGTACCAAGTTGGTTTGAGATTCCCGAAGGAAAGCCATGGGAAACAACATCGGAGAAAAAATAACGAGAAGAGGGGTCAATAGCAGAAAGGTGCGGGATGTGATAGGAAGAAAAGCATAGGAAATACTGGAGTGTCGAGCAGGGCGGCACCCTCTGAACCGAAGTGAAAACAACACCCCACAGTACGAGTGAAATGGCACCCCAGATGGGCGCAAAAATGGGCACCCAACAGAAGCGCGAGAGACGGCCGTCAGGACGGAGGAGTACCGGGAGGTCCCACAGCATATAGTGGACAGTCCGCCGGGCACGAGGACACCGAGAACGGTGAGAAAATAGCCCGAGCAACAATACGCGAAATGGGACAGTCCTGGGAAAGAAAACAAACAGAAATCCCTCCGTGAAGGCGCCAGTTTCCGAGGTGAAAAACGAAACCCCATGGAAGCACCGAAATGGGACAGTCCCACAGACGAGTAAACACACAAATAAATCCCCGAAAGGGGACAGTCAGGCCCGCTACGTACCACAGACATGCGAAAGGAAGCCGACAGCTGACAGTCAGCGGAGCACCACGAGGAAAACACCTCATGGAGGAACGCGGGACAGTCGACAACGCGACAGTGGGAGACAACTGGCTCCAGGAGAAGACAGCCATGCGAAGGGCTCCGACAGTCCCGCCATGCTGCAGTACGTCCTCTGGGTGTGGGATAGATCTTCCAAGATACGAAATGCTACAGCGACGATCTGGCGGCGTCTCACAGCAACCGAATCCGAGAATGCTATAGCACAGTTAGGGTGCCAACAATCGAAGCCGTGGGGGTGCCAAGTTTTCAGAAGCAGTAACCGCCAGAATGCTGAAGCCCATCCTCATAACAGTACGAGGCGGCACGCGAGAAACGTCACGTGGGACTGTCGAATTGTGGTAGCTTTGATGAAAGGGTGTTGAGAGCCATGTCAGGCGCTAAGCACCCAGAAGCAGGCAACGAATGCCACCTAACTCCGTTTTTGCTGATCCGCGCAGGAAGACCAGCATCCTTCTATACAATGGAGAAGGGTTTAAATTTGTGAGGTCACCCAGCAATAGTGACCTAGTGGATACCGCCAGGCCAGCACTAACCCAGGAGCAGCGAGGAACTGTCGAGTAGCAGTATCAGTGAGGATAGGATGTTGGTGGCCATGCTGGTCCACCCATCACCCTAGAAGGAGGAGCGTTGTGCTCCCGCTTCAAGCTTTGCTAGTCCCCGTGGAAAGACCAGCACGTCCCCATACGAAGTCTATAATCTTAACTTTATTACATTACCTGTCAGCAGTAGTTTAGTAGACATCCAACCAGCAATATCTCGCGGGATCAGAGGGACTGTCAGCCGTGCCGAGAAGGGGAGATTGTCCAAGATTACAACGGAAGTCCGGTGTCCCCTATGGTCGACTGTCACTCGAGCTGGAGACCGTTTCACTTCTACTCCCTATGGAAGAGAATTGGATGCTCTCCATCCGTTGTTCTGGTATGCTCCGGGAGACGGTGCTCTTCGACGCCCTGCATAGTGAACTGGCCGCGATGCTTGATGACCACCGGGAGATCGATAGCGACCGTGTCGCGACGACCATCCTCGAGAATGACGGCCAAAGAATGCTCACTATTGGGATTGTCGGCGACGGCCTCGATGGGAACGGAAGCCACCACGTCGACCGTCAGCGGACAGAGGGGCAAGTACCCGAAGCCGTCCAGGGGCTTGGGCCCGAGTTCTTCACATGGATGTATCTACGCTACCGCTGGGTTTTCGAGCCGGAGTACCGTCCTGAGTGACGTCATGGTCGACTGTCGACCGAGCTGGAGAACAGATGAAAGACGGTGTGTCTCCCAGCCGACTGTCAACTGTCGGTACGTCAGCGGGATGGACTTAAATGTATAAACACGGTTGTCATACAAGTCGTATATTTGGCACCCCGTTATCTGAAGCCGACTGTCCACCATTCACCGAGGCGACATTCGGGCAATCTGCTCTTAGGGGTAATACTTTAGCCGCCGTCTCTCATCACAATCATTCATGTCGCAAATAAACTTCAGAGAAACCGCCCGGCTGAAAGTCAGCCGATTAGCGGGATATACAATCCAGATCCTTCTGATGGGAATGTTCTTTGGTTGGATCGCAGCAACTCCCATGCCAACTCTCATCAGAATGCTGGAGCAGCAAGGTTATTCGCCGATGATGGCGGAACTAAGCGCATTTTTGTTCCATCTATCGCTGTACCCCATCTTTGCGATTGCCGCCACAAGTGTGTTCAGTGACCGGAAGAACGGACAGTCACTGTGGGGCGCGTTCTGGACTCGTCCCCTTCGTTCGCTATTTGGTATTCCAATAACCTTTGCCATGCTCTGTTGCTGTGCCGCATTTGGGATCGGATTTGGTGGGGCAGCATTTCAAGCTAAGATACTCACCCCCAAGTGGTGGTACACTAGTGTGGCCATGGCTGGCGTCACGCTTTTTGCCGTCTGGATGACGGACTTCTTCTACGAGATCATCTACGGCGAACAGTCCGAGCAAGAACTTGCCAACGCCATCTAGAGACGGACAGAGCGATCCGTCTCAGCAGGTCGTAGATCAGAATTAGGCAAGAAGCAACGCTCCGAGCAGGGACAACAGCACGCCCAGCGGAATGGGTTTGGCGAGTGAAGCACCACGATCAAATGACCTACGACAAGCCTCTCAACTACGAGTCGTTTGAACCCTCATGGAGTGTTGGCCCAATCTTTCCGCCAGTCATGGGGGTGATGTGGGTGTTGTTTGTGCTTATCGACATGGGTGCGTTTTTGGTGTTTACAACTACCCACTCGCTCACAGATTCGCTCCCGATAGCGATATTACCGCTCATAACGGTCTGCACAACCTATTTACTCCATGAAGGTGTGCTTGCGCTGGTTGGCCAGTGGTATGGCTGTGAGGTATCGTTTGGGATCGATGTTGAGCGCTGGAGTGCGACGCCGTATGTCGTCACAGCTGGCCGGAAAACCCGCACCCAGCAATTCGTAATCTCGCTTGCACCGTTGATCCTCCTCGATGGTATCGCGATGATCGTGATTGCCCTGAGCAGTCTGCTCTCGGTACCATGGTTGCTTGGTGTGATCGTCTTCGCCACGAATACGTTCGGGTCGATTCAGGGCATTGACTCCGACATTGCGACCGTATATCGACTCTGGCAGCTCCCACCCACAGTACAGATTAGGGATCAAATGGGTGAACCACGCCAGTATCTTCGATTGCAGACCGATGGGTGAAATGCAATGTGCTACCCATTCGATGCAATAATCGGCATCATCCACTGCCTCATGTTGCACTAAGCGGGTGTGGAGGGACTCGCGATTAATTTCAAATTACTCTACTCGAAATCACGTGTGGTCACAATTCTGCGCCAGTAATTGAAGGTCAATCTCCCTCTCTGAAGAGACGAACGTCGCATAGCTGTTCTTTGCACAGTCCCGTCCGGTGACTTTCCACTGCACTGTTTTCTCTAAGGCAGGAGTCATATCATCAGTGGCAACTCGCAATTGATACGTTGCCTTTGGCACCTTCATACCGAGTTTCTGAACCATCCCGGGATCCAGTAGAACCGATTCTCCGGCTTGGTCATTGCCAGTATCAGTATCGGTTAGCTGTACCCATGCTTCGATATTTTCGTCAGTGGTATTCAAGATATGAATTTGAACCTGAATCTGAGAATTGAGTCCCGATAGTGACTGACACCCAGTTAGAGCGGTTAGCCCTCCAGCGGTGACAGTGAGCAGCCGACGGCGAGTGACAGAGGAAACCATATACAGATATATGTGTTATTTAGTAAATGTCTTCTGGTGATATTCACTGACAACGTGGTGAACCATATTCCCTTAACAATCAACTTACCCATCTCCACTGCCGCTTATACTGCCCACAGGAAGTCAATCACCGAAATCGGCCAAATTCGAGAAGTTGACCTCGCTGCTGTCGCACGTTCTATTTCGGTTATCAAACCAATCACGTATTTTGAAACGGGCCGAAATCACAGAACGGAGACTACTTTTTTGCCAATTGTTCGGGGCAGCCAAATTCGATTGACGAAACCAACGGCAGTTGGTTCGCTAAATATGTACACCGGTCGCCATTCAAGCCAGTGATGGAGGTGGAAACCAGAGGCGGTAGCGGTACGGCCGCTATGTATCTGTGACTAGTTTTACCCGAAAAAAGTTTACGCTGTTAACAGTGTGTATATGATTATTATAGCTCCTGATAAAGAGATAAGAAGCCCAAATACCTGGTACATTTTGACTCCTCCACCGTTCATTTTCATGCTTTTGTCTACTCCCGGCCAATTTCGAAGTCTAAAAAGAAATTGTGGGTATTTTATCCATGGTAGTCCGAGAAATATGAGAACAGCTCCAAACAATAGATTTCGAAGTATAATCCATTTCATTATAGACTCACTTCGATTTTTGCTCTTATGAATATTTTGTGCCTGTTTCAATTGTATCATTTTTATGAACGCAACACATTATATGGTGTCAAAGTAAACAGGTGTCTGCAATTAGGCGGAAGCTCGAGGAAGGGTTTGAATCTGGTGGAGACGTCCTACGGATTGCACACAGATCGGTTCGGGGGTCCCGAGGGCTGGTTACTTCCACTTATGGAATTAACCGGCAGGAAATCAGGTTCAACCTTCTTGTGTGTCCTCGCCGATGAGGACATTGTCAATCGCATCGAGCAGACTACCGGATGGCACTTCTAGCTTGGTAGCGATTACTGCCATTAATTCCCACGCTCGTTGACGACGATCTAAACCAAATTGTCTAGTGGGTCATCGCTAGCCAAACCAGAAGTGAATACACCGAAGTTAGTATATTATACTAACCACTGTTAGCACTTGTACCACCGAAAAACGAACGAATGATAGAATGGGGAGGGTAGAAACGTTCGCGGAAGTCAGTGAGAGTCAGCGAGGAAGTCCGTTACCCACACATCAGGGTGCGGTGGGTGCAAATCACCCATCACAAGCACCGCATCAGGAGCAGCGAGACGATGGCCGCACGGACTCACATGGACCCGCAACGGACCCGCCACCGTCATCGTCCCAATAACTCGCAGACAGCGCGGACAGCGGTACTTCTGCGTCATTCGGTGGCCTCCTCGACGCGGAGCGACCCGCCGCAGTCGCCACAGCTGTAACTCTCAGGCTGTTTGACGACCTTCGAGCGTCGATAGCGGGCGATCTTCCCGCTGCACTCCTCGCAAATCACCCACCAGTTCGGCGATGTGAAGCGCTCGCAGTGCTGGGTTGTGTCGAGCGCATCCGTCCACCGCTTGAACGTTCGCCCGTGGTCCGCTTCCCCGAACTCGTGATACTGCCATGCGTGGATCAACTCATGACGCACCGTCGAACTGAATTGCTCCCAACCGTGTTGCTCGAACGCGTCCCATGCGAGCGAGATCGTTATCTCGCCGGTCGCAGGGTCGTATTTCGTCGCTCCTGCCGACCGCTGTCGTCGGTGGGACACCTCCCATTCAATCGCTTCAAAAGGCAGATCAGGAAAATACTCAGTGGCGACGTCTACCGCATGCTGTTGCGCGCGGTCGAGCAGCCCGCGCTTCGTCGTTGGTGTGTCGTCGCGTTCGGTCGTCTCCGCGCACTCGCTCAGCGTTCGCTGGGCACTATCGGACAGCGTTGTTTGGCGTGACATAAATGAAAAGAGTGAGACGGGATTAGTTCGGCAGTTCTTTGCGACCCGTCCGCACGCACGGCCAACACGGGAAGCCATTCAGGCCGTCACAGTCGCACTCTGCCGATTCAGTATCGTCTTCGTCCGTCTCGTCGTCCGATGGGAACGCCGTGAGCGTCCCGTCATCAGTCGCATTCTCGACGGCAGTCATGTGCTTGCAGAACGCGCTCCGGTGGACGTGATGCGGGCAGGTACACGCCATTGCTTCGCCCGTCACGTCGTCCAGCGTCACGACGTATTGATGCTCAGCGGGATTCTCGTGGCTTTCATTGGTCACGTCGACCTGTCCAGGGGCTTCGAGGCGGAAGCCGAACTGTTCCCACTGCGCGCGTTTCTGTGCCTTCTCGTCAGATTCAAGTTCCGTAGGCGATTTC
This sequence comes from Haladaptatus sp. R4, assembly GCF_001625445.1. NCBI lineage: Archaea > Methanobacteriati > Methanobacteriota > Halobacteria > Halobacteriales > Haladaptataceae > Haladaptatus > Haladaptatus sp. R4. The sequence goes on from NZ_LWHG01000007.1 coordinate 32,126, forward strand.
GTACTCATGGGTTTCTAGCCGTAGTTTGTGAGAAGCCCACTCCCGCGCTGTACCAGCAGCGCGGGGAATTCTGATTTCCCCCGAGGGGAGCGACCTTCTCACCTATACCTATGGTGGCATGGGGCTTAAAACTTCCCCATTCCGACTCAGGCATAGGCCTTATCATGTTAGGGCACCAATACCGGTATAGGAATGGTCCCCAAAACACGAGCCATGGCCAACGAGAAGGAACGTAACCCAAACCGCAACGAGGACACCGGTCAGTACTCCGCAGGGTACACTCCTGATGACGCCCTCGACGCCCTCCGCGAGCTTGGCGGCACAGCGGGAACTGCCGAAGTCGGTGAGCAAATGGGCTGTGCCCGCCGGACAGCGTACAACAAGCTCAAGGAACTCTATGAGACCAACCGAATCGACTCACGGGAAGTTGGGAGCAGCCGTCTGTGGATGCTTATAGACGATAAAGAATAGCAGTCGCTCTCGAGAATTAACAGCGAAGAGAATGGGCATGAAGCCCGTCCTCGCGGGGATCGGTATCCGCGACGATGTGCGAGATCTACTCGCGCGTTCGTCACGAGCGTAGGACAACAACAAGTCTCCCACTTTTGTGGGAACCACTGCCAAGTCAGAGGCACATCATCCTGCTTTCGGTTCAATTATCGCCAGAAAATCAGTCGTCAGTGTCGCCCTTATCGACGCTGAAGAGTGCGAAAGGCACCTCTCGCCTTGAATCGTATTCGACATTTTTAGGCCCTCTATCGCCCCATACCACGCCTATGTGTATCCACATATCTATACACAATGCTTAAGATAAATTTATACACAAAGCGTTAGCTATGTTTAGATGGTGATCCCAATGACGGAAGAAACAGACTCTCAACCAACACACACCGTTGCAACGTTCGTTGACAAAGGCGGCGTGGGAAAAACCACAACTACCGCCCATCTCGGCGTCGCACTCGCACAGCGAGGATATGATGTACTACTCATCGATCTTGCTGGAAAACAAGGCGATTTGAGCAAGCAGTTTGGAATCACGCCAGATCCCGATGCGTGGCCCGACATCTCCACCGTGTTCCGCGACAAGTGGAAGGAAATCACCGAAAAACTTCCCGACGTAGTTGATGAACTCGTGACCCCAACCGGCGAAGGTCCCGATCTCATCCCAGCAACAGAAGCACTTGATGGTCTTGATGCCGAACTCAACTCAGTTGACAACGCTCGCGAGCGATATTCCCGATTCGATCAGTTTCTCACCAACTCGATCGACGGCCGCTATGATTTCGTACTGATCGACCTACCGGGAGTGACGAATAATGTCACACTCAATGGGTTATGGGCTGCCGAGAATGTGATGGTTCCTGTCCGTCCAGGTCCCTTCGAAGCTGAACAAGCCGCCGCACTCCAAGATGATGTTGCGGAGATTAACGACCAATTCGACCTCGCTATTGAACTCACGCTCGTCATTCCAAACGAGGTTGATCTCCGAACGAAGCTTGGCAAACACTATGTCGAGGCATTTGCCGACGAGTACCCAAATGCAATCGGCGAGCATATTCCATCAAGTCAGGACATTCAGAATCAACAGAAACGTGGTGAGACAGTCTTTGCACTCGAAGAACCATCTAAGACAGCCCATCGTGCGTTAGAGGCGTATGAAGCGAATGCAGAACTCCTCGAGACACGTGTCGGTAAGTCCACTGCCAACACTCCATCAGTGCAGTAAAAATGACGCTCCATGATCATCAGCGCCACATAGAAACCCACAGTTGAATCCACATATGGATACACATAGGAAAGCACTTAGAGATACACATGGGAAACCACATGAGAATACACATAGGAGATCATAAATGGTAGACGAAAGCGATCTTGATAGCGATCTCAAGGCTCTGAAAGAAGAAACACAGGGAGGGAATCGAATCCAAGACGTAGCGAAAGAAGACGCGTATCGGGAGTTTCAGGAGGCGGTCGTGGAGAGCTTGCACAACCGATCGGCGAGCGGAACGAATCAAACCGTCTCAATATGGGACAAGGAACTTGCCGCACTCACTGACGTACTGAAAGCGAATCCTGAGTTGTTGGACCGAGTTGGAACAGAGCTCGAAAATGAGCTTGGACGACCCACATCCGAAGATGAACAGATGACACGGGGAGAGCTGTTAGGAATGTTTGTTCGAGTTGGGATGCAAGAGGCTGACCCAGAGTTATTTGAGATGTGGCGAGATGCTGTTGCTGACTGGGTTCGAGCACCCTAAGCAGGAAAAACGTTCAAAGATTAGGATTCGTCAGCACTATTTTCGGCTTTCTCCGGGTCGAGCGCTTCGAGTTCGTCCCGCGAGAGATTACCAGCGAGAAATTCTCGTCCAAGGTCAGATAGTTCGAAGGTTCCGCTGTCGTGTTGTACCAGTAATCCGGCATCTCGAAGCGTTCGAGCCGTCTCCCAGTATACGTTCGGTTGTAGTCAATGTTACAAGCGAGGACTTTAGCCGTCACTTGGATGTCATGGTCCGATAGAAAATCAAAGAGTGGGTAGTCTATTTTTGCAAACCACGAAACTCGCTTGACCATCTGTTTGAGACAGTCGGTTCCGACACAAAAGTCGGTAACATCCATATCCATCCTATCGTCGTTCAGTGAGAAGGGTATCACCATACGGTGATTAGATTTAAGTCGTACAATTAAATATATTGTACCAACGGCTTAGCGCGGGCGCTCTGCGTCCAAAAGTACGAGCGGACGTGTGTCTACAGCACACGCCCGCGTTAAGTCCTGAACCGCATATGTCACAACGCACGATACCCCCAAGGAACTTTCCCTCCGGTCGAACCGAGACGACTCAAACACGACTTACTCACCAGTGGGACCAGTCCACGCCGAAACCCAGCACGCTCGACGGACTACCCGAAGACATCCAGACAGTCCTGTATTCCGTTACAGGCGATTCATCTGTGAGCGTCTGTCACCTGATGAACATCGACGGACAGCCGCTCTGTGGCTGTCGTGGATCGTTCTCCCAGCTCGCAGTTGAAGAAGCACGTTCGCAGATTGACCGTCTCTGTGAGAATTGCCGCATCCAGTACGATGGCGCGCAGCGGACTAGACCTTGCCCGAACTGCCACATACCTGTCTGCATGAGTGCTTGGCCACAGCACGTTCGGGGGTGCGACGGCGATGAGTAGTCTTGGTTCCGCCGACATCGGACACTTTGGTCACTCCCTGGATTGTGGGAACGGTTTCGGAGGAGAGAACTGATGTCTATCGGACTCTCACCCGAGGAAGTCGATGAAAACACGGTATCGGATGAAGACTTTGCCGCTGCGATGGGAATAGACGGAGTAGAGTCGAATACGTCGAACCCGGTCGTGTCCAAGTCGGATCACGAGCAGAAGCTCCCAAGCCGGGAAACGATGTGGACGGTGATTCAACAGCAGGCCGAGCAGATCGATGCGCTTGAAGAGCGCGTTGGTGAACTCGAAGTGGACGCTGAGAAAGCCAGTACAGCCCGAGAGGATCTGGCTGCAAACGCACACGAAGCGAAAGAAAACGCGGAGAACGCGCGAGAGGTCTCGAAAGCTGCCACGGCAAAGGTGAACCAGCTCGAATCTGAAATCGAAGACGACAGTAATTCGTCGAACACCACTGGACTGCCAGGTGACGTAGATCCAGCCACATCCCCGCTGGATCTGTACACGAACTGTTCGCCGTACCAAGTGAAAAAGCGGCTCGTGGACAAGAAGAACAAAAAGAACTCGTGGCGTGCGGTAACAGCCGCTCGACGATGGAACGAATTCGCCACGCGGCGGAAAAACGGCTCAGGTATCTTCTGGACGCGTGCAGATCTGAAAGAAGCGATCACCGCTATCGATGGCGAGAAACCACACGGGACAACCATTACCCGTGTCTGGAACGCGCTCGTTGAACTCGGAGGGTCGGACGTGACGGTCAAAGAGCGCCGTGTGAGTCAGAAACAAGAGAAAATCGAAATCGTGGCGATGGACATGGACACGGCGGAAGGGCTGAATGAAATGCGGTATCACGAGTTCGATCTCCTTGAGGATGGCACGGTCACGGGTGGAGTCACACCCGTTGTGACCGGACGTGATGGTAGCGGGGTGTGAGAACGGCGAGAAAATAGAACCACATTGAAAGGTTGGACGGGACGTGACATGTAGACCGCCTCTGGTTTCAGCTTGGGGCGGTTCCTCACGTCTCCGACGCCTTTTACTCTAGTCACAACTACGGAAGAAGGCCCTTTTTGTTCAGTAGTAGTGTAGTGGTATGTTACGGCTACCTCGTGGTTTCGCTCTCGTGTCCGGTCACAACAGGTGTGACTCGTCAAATCCGTAATGTTTCGTCGGATCGGCAACGCGTTCGCGGTCAATCCGATAATGGAATCAGTTGACGCGAAGATGCGAAAATTGAGAAAAGACCATATCTGTCCAAGCATCCAACTCGTGCTGGAGCCACTGTTTGGTTTCCGGAAGCGACTGGGCCTCGTAGAGGTACTTGATACCGCCATTGTCCACCGTTCGCGGATATCGCTCAACAAGATCCTGTTCGAGCAGCGGTTTCAACTGCTTGCCAACCGTACTCGAGTCGCGGTCGAGAATGTCAACAATTTCAGCAATTGAGCAGTGTGGATGGTCGAGAACGGTCAGATACACCCGAAACTCGGCTTCGTTGATGCCACAAATGGTAGCCATCGCACCTATCAGCTCTAGCTTGGGGTTCTCTACCAGTAGTTGCTGAAATGCTTGGGATCGTTCGGATGCGTCCTCATCTCGGTCATCAGCGAGTCCATCCTTTCGTATTATGTCGCAGCCAGACTGATCCATGCATAAATTATCTAGTGACAATTAATAGGCTTTTCCGACACACCGACGTAAGCGCGCAATGAGATCTTGTCAGTTCGAGTGTGACAGCGTGCGTTTCGTGCTGTTTATACTGACGGCAAAGAAAGCCCCCAGCGTGTCGCATGCAGAGCGGGTCAGTGGACTCATCGAACTTACTCGGCCAGGGAATGCGATTGCCTCCGGCGTGCTGACGTTCACGGGCGCGTTCGTTGCGGAAGGCAGTGGAATACTTTCACACCTCGGCGCAACCAGTGCCGCCACCATCACAACGATTCTCGCAACCGGAGCAGGAATGGCCATCAACGACTACTTTGACCGAGATATTGATCGGATCAACAACCCTGAGCGACCAATCCCTCGTGGTGCGGTTGCTCCGAGAACGGTACTTGGCTTCAGCCTCGTCATGTTTGCCGTCGCTGCTGGCTTTGCTCTCATACTTCCACCGCTAGCGATGGGAATTGCAATAGTAAATCTCGTCGCGCTCGTCACTTATACAGAATTCTTCAAAGGGCTGCCGGGTGTCGGGAACCTACTTGTGTCGTATCTTGGTGGGAGTACATTCCTCTTCGGTGCCGCTGCTGTCGGCCAGTTGAGCCCTGCCGTGGGTGTTCTCTTTCTCTTAGCAGCACTATCGACATTCGCCCGTGAAGTGATTAAGGACGTTGAAGATCTCGCGGGAGACCGGGAAGAAGGGCTGAATACACTCCCGATTTCCATTGGACGACGTCCTGCACTATTGATCGCGATGGCGGTGCTGCTGATCGCGATGGTTGCAAGTCCAGTGCCGTATTTTATTGGGACGTTCGGAATAGCGTATCTTGTATTGGTTACACCGGCAGTGTTCGTGATGCTCTACTCTGGCTATCAGAGTTTCGACGACCCAACGGGTGGTCAGTCTCTATTAAAATATGGTATGTACTTCTCGGCAGTAGCATTCATTGGTGGCCGACTGACTCTCCTTTTGTGAAAATACCGCTGGCTCTGTTGAAACTAATATATAGTGACTATTTGAGTAAGTCGTGCTGAATAGAGAGGATGTATGGAACACTGCAACTGTGTTCAATTCACCGTTGAACGGCTGTATTGAACGTTCGAATACTCGAGCGTAGTTAACGTGAAGTGACCAATAACTGCGCATGCAAAACGCGTTCTGATGACCATCTACTCCTATTGATTGCCCGAACAAATTTGTTCAGTAACCACTTGAGATACCCATGGTTAACCCACCACGCGTCACACTGACTGTAGAAGAAAGCTATCCGACTGATTCCAAGTGTGGGTATGTTCGAATTCATCTGGATGATATCACTACACTTGAACTCCGTGCTGGGGACGCCATTACCATCAAACCCGAAGGTCAGCGACCTCTCTCTGGATTCGCGATTCGTCGGCTCGATATAGTTGACGAGGGAATGATCCGAATCCCAGAGGTGCTTCGGGATCGTCTTGATGTCTCTGTTGGTGACACGGTTACTATCGCTCATGAAAAGTACAGTCTCACTCCAGAGAGCCTGGATAACGATATTCTGTAACGCTAGTTAACCACCCAATGGCAGGCGACCGATTCACAACCAAACTACACCATTTTTGATTATGTCGTTTCGTTGCGTACACGCTCTGTCTCTACCGATTCGGGCAGCCACCATATGAGGCAGCTCCCGTGGTGGATACGCGCTCTGTATTCAGCACGCTACTCTCATCACGCTCTGAGGAGTTCAACAGAGTCATACCGTCGTCAAAGACCGAACGAAAACCAACTACCACCGATTATCGCCGTTTCAGCCACATCGGCAAACCAGCTTGAGTCTGGAGGGTGAGTCCAGGTTCAACCGCTAGCTCATCTTCCCCCTTCCATTCAAATTCCCAGTCTTGTCCGATTGTCGCGAGCACGAGTGTTGCTTCAAGCAGAGCAAATTCACGGCCAACACACGCTCGGCGTCCCCCACCAAACGGCATATAGGCATGCTCTGGAAGCTCATCTTCTAGATTTGATTCCCATCGATCCGGCTGGAACGAGAGCGGATCATCGTAGAATCGTTCGTCACGGTGGACAGCGAGAATACCCAGATGGACTTCTTCATTAGCGGGCAGCTGATAGCCGTTCACATCAACCGTTCGAGTTGTTTTGCGAGGAATAGTGTGTATCGGCGGATAGAGTCGCATTGTTTCTTTTAGAATCCGACGAGTGAGCTCCAACTCATCAATATCTGCTTGAGTAGGCGAATCGCCATCCAGAACAGTATCAACTTCGTCGTGAAACGCCTCTTGGAGATCGGGATGTGTCGCAAGTGCGTACCACGCAAACGCGAGTGCCGAGGCAGTCGTTTCATACCCCGCGAAAATCATCGTAATCATCATCCCCTCAACTTCTTCCTGACTTAACTGGTTTTGACCAGTCCCATTGCGCGCGTTGTGGAGTTTCGAGAGGAGCGTTTCTGAGTGAGATCCCCTGTTCGCATCAGACGTGCGCTGTTCTGTCAGTAGTTGCTGAATTTCGGTGCGAAGTCGTTCCTTTGAGTTTTTGAAGCTGTGTCGTGATAGAGTTGGTACCCAGTTCGGTAATAACCACGATGTCGGAGCGAACCATCCGTGAAGGCCATCGGCTGCGGTTCGGAGGTCGTCACCTTCACCCGGTTGGAGTTCTCGTCCAAATAAGGTAGCGAACAGCACTTCTAATGTGAGATTCTTCATTTCGGTTTCCATGTCCAGAATCTCTCGATCCAACCATGTATCGACACGTTGCTGTGTCGCCTTGACCATCTGATTACTGTATTTTCCGACCTGCTTTCGGGTAAAGAACGGTTGAAGCACGCCTCGCTGCCGACGCCACTGGTCACCTTCTGTCGCAATCACGCCGTTCCCGAATGCAGTCTGAAAATCGTCGCTCTTCCCGAAGGCATCGATTTCGGTCACGAGAGCCTGTGTAAAGTAGTCCGGATGAGCCAGGACAAATACCTGCGTACTCGGGAGTTTCATTTGGTAGATATCGCCACACTCTTCGATCGCCCTATCAACAAAATCGAATGGACTCTGGGCAAAGTCGATGGTGTGGCCAATAAATGGGTGACCATCGGGAGTTGGCGGTTGGCGAAGATCTGATTTCATAGTATCGTATCCTGCGAGCCTACAAATAAATCCAGTGAGGTTCTACCGCGATCATGCTTCTGTATTCACAATTTACACCCTGCATGGATTAAATCACAATTCTATAAATGATATGGATGAAAGCTACTGTCGGAGATGCTACTATGACTACTATGGACTACCGAGCGACAAATCCACTCTCTGGAGAAGAACTTGTCATTCGGGAAGTTATTAATGAGACTGTCGATACAACTCGTCATATTGTACTTCGTAGCGTCCAGACGCTTTCGGAGCCGATCGTCCAAGACATTCATGACGAAACAGATATTGTTCGGCAGTCGATCTCAAATCATCTTGCAGCTCTTAGCGATCGTGGATTTGTGAATCGGCATGACGAGGGAATTGAGATGACTGGTGGTGGTATTCTGTTTCTTGATATCATCGACTCGTGCCTTACCACAATTCCGCGGCAGGAATTGGCATATTGCACTCGATCAGACCATCCAGTACCAGTTTTGGCAGCGGTTTCGAGCAAGCAAGTCCATGTAACCGAACTTCGCACAGAACTTGAGGATCCACCCTCAGATTCGACACTCAGGCGTGTTTTGCAGCATTTCGCTGAGAACGGTTGGGTAGAGAAAATCAGTGGTGAGTATCAAATCACAGCCACCGGAGAGCAAGTACTGGCTGCATATGATGAGTTGGCAGCATCACTCACGCAACTCATCGAAAAGGCCCCATGGTTTCAGCGGCTGCCACCGGAAGATGCGACCGTACCAATCCAAGCACTCACTGATGCTAATTTAGTTGTCTCAAACCCGAGTAGTCCATCATCGGTGCTTGCAACTGCACTCTCCCTCTATGACCGGAATATTGATCGGTTTCGTGGTCTCTGCTCTATTTACAACTCTGTCTTATTCAAAACCTACTCGACTATGCATAAGCTAAATATCGGGCCAGAATTTGAAGCCATCCTTGACCGGCCAACCTTCATGAAGGCCGTTGAATCAACTGACTCTCGATATGTGGTTGATGAATCAGATGATCCAAACTATGATCCGCTTGTTCTTGATCGGTCTCATACGCTTGGCATCGGTATTTATGATTCTCGAAAGGTAGCGATTGGCGCATACAATAAATCCGGCAAAGGGCAACACATTGCAATGATCGTCAGTACAAACGAACAAGTTGTCGATTGGGCAACTGATCTCTATGAATCGTATCGTGCAGAGGCAAAACGACCTTCTGAAATTGAACCAATCCTGCCGTAGCACCGGTTATATCCTCTATTACGGTGCTTTTCTAGTGTCCCTCAATTTCTCCAAGATATCAGCGTCTTTTTCTTAATCTCACACAGATTAACATTGGTAACGGCGGTGCAAATAATACATCCCCGTGAGAAGCGATAGCCACGCTGGAGATCGTTTCGTAATCCGAGATCCTGGATACATCGTCGTGTAACGCCATGCAGAGGGCACATGATGGTCACATCGCTCTCGGATCAATGTCGGCGGTGCGCAAATCAGCGAACACGTGGCCCTAATCACTCGTTCGCGGGCGCACCAGCCATCTCTGGCGTATCATGACCAAGCAACAGGCCAATGAGTATGTCCCAGAGTAAGCGAAGCATAGAGACCAGTTCTTGTAAAGCTTCCCCGCTGTCCGACGCGCAATGCCAACTAAACCAGTGGGCAAACAGTCCAGATGAGAACCCTTCGAGTTCGTCCACGAATTCCTCCACACAGTCAACAAGCACTTCACAGAAACAGTCCTCGATGGCGTCAATCGACGAACTCGAACTGTATCCGTACCGTGATCCAGAGCAGTTGCAGACAGTCTATGACGAAGTTGGAACAATCGCCGGTACTGCTGCCCACTTCGACGTGTCAGATACCACCGCCCGTATATGGTTGATTCACCATGGGATCTATGATCCCGAAATACAAGGAGTGGACTCTGTTGCTAATCAGCTGGAAGAGCTGTCACCCGAGGATCTTGGGCTCCCCCCGTTGGGGGAATAACGATGAGAGCGATGGATTCAACGCCGTACGTCAATACGAGAGACGGAATCCGATGCTCGCAGCGACTCGCTTCAATTGATTTTCGATTGAGAAATGACCGTATAGGTCATAGGTTTGTGCCACTGGTCGAGAGATGTACAGCTAAGCTAGGTGAACATCAGCGCCAAGAAATGTCAGCCTCGTCGGAAGCCAATGGGTGTCCTACCACCCGCTCCCTCCGACGTTTCCACAACTGTCGTTTCTTGCTCAGTCGGCAAAATATTTCGGGTTACGCTCATAGTCGTAACTCCGTGTATGCTAGTCTGAGTGGTTCTGAGATGAATCAGCGTGTCACCCGACACGTCCAATGAGTAATTCAGCAACACACGGAACGACCCAACAGCATCGGAATGCAAACAGCCAGCAGCGCGATACGGAAAGAACACACCAAGAAGTTGAGGAACGACTCGCATCGTTTGAGGCACGGCTAGATCAGAAAGACGAACAAATAGAATCGCTCCAGCAGCGCGTGGAGATGCTGGAGCAAGAACTAGCCGACGCACGAAATCGTGTTGACCACGCCAAGGCCGTGGCCGACGCTGCGATTGGTCATGTTCAGAACCTCCACAAGGAACTCAATTCACTTCGGAAGGGTCAGCAGGGTATCAACAAGACACTCTGGGAAGACCGTGATAGCCACGATGGAACGGGGAAAATCAAGTCGTTTAACTCTCGAATCTCCGATTTAGAACACGATCGAGTTGACGTAAGCGACCTCATCAATTCAGATGCAACCCACGACCTCGAAATTCAACGGAAGACGGCCGCACGACTGACCGCTGAACGGGAAGACACCGACTCACCTCTGTCGGGGAACAAGCATCGGATGACGTTCCTCTGGCGCGAGTTCATCGAATCAGCGCAGAAGACGAAAGGCGGGAAGCTGGAACTTGATTCGTCGGCGTGCCGTCGTCGGTTGGAACACCGCGCCGGGATTCACGATCCGAACACGAACACGGTGCAGCGGTCGATGAAAATGCTGGCGCGCCACACGCGGCGAGACGGTGGCGTGAGTGGGTCAGGCGAGTGGGACGACGAAGACAACCTCGTTCGCTTCGAACCCGGCGAGCGGGGTGGACAGATTGCCCGGTTGGTTGCTAACGCAAACGAGTTCCGTGAGTTTGCTGCCGAACAGTCACGGACCGCACTCGAACAGGGAGGTGACGAGTAGCGATAATTACACTGTCGTAATTATCCCTCGAACGCGGGGCGTAATCTTGCCCCGAAGCGGTTCCGGAGTATCCCTCCACAGATGACAAGGGGGGCGCAAATTGCGCCCCCCTTCGATGCGGAACGAACGGTCGACTACTGTGGAGTGTAATTACTCTCACTTTTCTCACCGCACTTGTGAGGTGGAAAAAGTAGGGAGAACAGCTATGACGTGATTACGGTTCACTTTCGGGTGTTAATTACGACAGTGTAATCTTGATGGGCACGGTACCGTCGCATCATCACCATCCGTCGTTGCTTTGACGATCAAGAGACACCCTTCTATCAGTGAGACGAAAGCCGCCCTCGATCTCATAGAGACAGCCCCTCATATGCAGTCGTTCGATAATATCCGCGGCTGCAGACTGATTCAGACGAGCTTCTCGGCGAGAATGGTAGACGTCTGCTGCTTGAGGAGAAAAAGTACGTTAGTATATTATACTAACTGACGAAGTCTATGAGATGACCTCGCTAGACACCACCCGTTCCAGTGTCCGTAGAGATAGCCGAGTCTTTATAACTACCCCCACCCCTCGGTTCCAGTGTTTTCTGCGAATTAAGACGGTTGCCTTCTAAAAGAGTGCTAGTGACTAAACCTAAACCGGTTTTCTAAATATACTACGGGTATGGTTTAACATGCTTTGGCATAAAACTATCGTCATCTAGAGTGCTGATCGAGTCTCAGGTGTTCAACTGAGTGACGAAGACACTGGAACCGAGGGGTGCCTGTGTTTTTAAAAGCCATCGGCAAATCGAGAACATTGGAAACACTGGAACGGGTGGTCGCAGGTTTTATTACTGATTCGTGAATGCAGCTAACTAACGCATGCCCCTTCGCTTCGCCCCCGACGACCATCCGTTCAACAATCGAGACGCGCTGAAAAGCGACTATACACCAAACGAACTCGTCGGCCGAGATGACGAGATGGAAAACTACCACGCTGCCCTCCAACCCGTCATTAACCGCGAAGACCCTGACAACATCTTCTTGTACGGCAAAACCGGCGTCGGCAAAACGGCAGCAACAAAATATATCCTCGAAATCCTCGAAAGTGACGCTAGCAAATACGATATTCCTGTCCGCTCGGAATACATCGACTGTGACAACGCCGATACCAGCTATCGAACCGCCGTCAAACTCCTCAACCGGCTCCGCACTTCAGGTGAAGAAATCAGCGAAACAGGCCATTCCAAATCCTACGTCTACGATCAACTCTGGGTCGAAATCGACAACCTCGAGGGCACCTTTCTCGTCATACTCGACGAAGTTGATCACTTGAAAGACGACAGTATTCTCTATCAGCTTTCTCGTACTGGCGAGAAGGAGACACTCCAAAGCACGAACATCGCCGTCATTGGTATCTCGAACGATATGACATACCGTGATTCCCTCTCACCAAAGGTTCGTTCGTCGCTCTGTGAGCGATCAATCCAATTTCCACCCTATGACGCCGAAGAACTCCAAGCGGTACTCCAGCAGCGAGCAGACGTCGCCTTTCTCGATGATATATTGTCTGACGACGTGATTCCTCTCTGCTCTGCGTATGGAGCACAAGAGTCGGGAGACGCTCGGAAATCCCTTGACCTACTCATGAAAGCTGGCGATATTGAACGCCGGGAGAACGACGGGAAAGTGACTGCAGAGCACGTTCGACGCGGTCGAGAGGAACTACAGCGTGAGGAACTTGCTAACGGTATCGCGAATCTTAATGAACACGAACGACTCGTTATCTATGCTCTAGCGACTTTTGAAGCTGAAGGGAATACTCCAGTTCGCTCGAAGAATCTCTATGATCGATATCAGAAACTTGCCGAGCGGACGACAGATGCTCTTACAAGTCGATGGATGCGTGACCATCTCGATGAAATGGATATGCTCGGGATCGTCAATACGTCAAAACAGAATTTAGGTATGAGTGGTGGTCAGTATTGGCAAATCTCTCTTGCAGCTGATCTACAGCTCACAGTCGATGCAATAGAAGATATAATCGAGTTCACAGGTACTCACGAATCAATTCGAGAGTACGTTGATGATTCCTGAGTCCCAGACGTGCGTCAATAGTTCGCGCGTCGAATGAAACTGTTAGATGATCACCGACCGAGAAGACGGCCCAGTAAGCCACTAAATTCTTCATCCGTTTGTTGAACAGGTTGGAGTTCTGTTTGTTTTCGCGTACTGTTTGCGTGTCTCTGTGCCTTCTGCGCTTCGGAGAGACGCACGTTCAGAGTTTGTTTATCGGCTTGGAGTTCTTCAATCCGCTCGTCTTTCTCATCGAGGAGATCTTGCGTTCGATTCAATTCACCTCTCAAACGTTCTGCTTGTTTGAGAAATTCTTCCCGTTCTTCTCGCAATTTCCTATCTTCATTCGTATTACCTTCATTTTCTCTGTGTATCGTTTCGTAATGGTTTAGCTTTTCTCGTAGGAGGCTACTAACCGACATATCCCGATTTTCGGCTTCTTGACGGTATTTATCCGCCGTATCGTCAGCCACACGTACCGAGAGTGGTTCCATACAATCGTATACAAACCATTACGCTTCGCATTTTCTAAGTAAATCTGATATTTATAGACAATTCTATATTTATGATCATTCAATTGTCGAGTACCTCCCATCGAGCCTTGATTGCAAGTTGCGACTGGCTGGCACAATGCATGGTGGGAAATCTAGCTAAGTCGAAAATTTGTCAAGACCTACGTCGTGCCGACTCGGCGAACGTCCTCAACACATCCTGTAGCAGTAATCACTGCAGAGACGGTTTCTTCGCCCATTGAAAAATGAACCTCTACCTCCAGTGGGTTCTCAGAGACAGTCTGAACAGCCGATGAATCGAGAGCACGCCATACCTGCGTCGGGTGTTGACGGTTGGTCTCGAGTCCGTGTTGACGAAAGAACCCCTCAACGACCGGATGAAACGTCACTAGTGTCGCTCCAGACATCGATGCACTGGCACCGCAACAGCGACAGTCAAACCGAACAACAGACGGCGTCGGCGTGTCAGCATCGGGGTCTACGCCCTCAACGAGTCGACGGTCTGTTTGGCTCGAACAGCGGTGACAAAACCCAGCACGGAGGTGTTGCATCTGCGTCCGATACCATTGAATAAGGGTTGTGGGGAGATCTTCTTTTGAGATTGATTCCACCGCATTGGGTGGAACCGAAAAGATACTTCCAGATCCACAGGTATCACACCGGAGTTGAGCGCGCTTATCGACACACCTCACAGTGAAGTGCCCATCACATTGGAGACACTCCCAATCGGTTGGGATGGGATTTATCGAGAGGTCAGCGTCGAAAGTTCCCGCCACCAATGCGCCGACGATTTCCGTGCCACCTGGCGTGAGCTTGTATATCCCGTCCTGCTTTCGTACGAACGAACCGGTCAGTTGGGTGAGATGGTAGTTGAAGTTGCCTGTATCGTCGATAGGAACGGCGTCGTACAGTTGCGAAAACGACAGTCCAGAGGACGCATCTGCGAGTACATCAAGGATGGTGAGTCGGGTCTCGTTGGCAAGCGAACTGAACATTGAGACAGCCGGTTGCCGATCAACTGTCGGCATGTCACAACCCGTCGAATTTGTGCCGTTCATCTGTTGCCTCACGATCTGATTGGTACCGCTCGAAGAAAACTCACAGCATCTCACACGCACCCACCAAGAGACATTAAATCGACTACTGTAATCGATTGCTGAAAGCACATATCTGTCGACGGGTCCACCGTGTTGCTATGTCGGACAATAGTAGTGATGAGGTGCAAGCACGAAACTGGTGGAACGCGTGGTCCGAGGAGTTTCAGGAAGCAGGCGGTCATTCGATAGCAGTCGCATTTGGACCTGGGGCTCCGGAAGGAGACGATCTAGGATTGCTCGGTGACGTATCGGGACAAAACGCGATCGAACTCGGCTGTGGCGGTGGACAGTTCGGTATCGCTCTCGCACAGCAGGGTGCAACTATCACGGGAGTCGACATCTCAGAGGAGCAACTCAACTACGCCCGAACCCTTGCTGAGGAACACGATGTTGATATCGAGTTCCTCCACCGGAGCGTAACGGACTTATCTGATATTCAAGACAACACCCTCGACCTCGCATTCTCTGCGTTTGCATTCCAGTGGGTCGAAGACTTGGGGGCATGCTTCAGCGAGACGTCACGAGTTCTACGAGATGGTGGTCGACTAGTGTTCAGCGTTGACCATCCGTACTACAAAACCGTCGATACCGATAGCCACGAGGTCACGCGGAGCTACTTCAGCGACGAACCACGCCGAGTGTACAGCGAGTCGCTCGACGCCGAGATGGTAATATACTCCCGAGGAATCGGAGAAACGGTTCAATTGTTGACCGAAGCAGGATTTACCGTCGAAGCGATTCAAGAGCCGGGATACGAACACCCTGAGAGCTACGAGTCGGAGTTCGGGAGTTTCGATGCAGATCTCATGGCGAAGGTCCCTCCGACCGTCGTGTACGCTGCTCAACTCTGAGAAGATGTGCATTCTATAGTGGGTTCGGGAGTTAGATTGCTAACGAGAGTGAACATTGAAACCGGAGTTTGAAGCACTTACAGCAGGTGAATTGGCTAAAATCGTGTGTTTTGGGCTCTCTATATTGGGTGTAGTCTCATCTTCCAGGGAGATGAATTTGATGTAGCGATATACAATTTATAAACATGAGGATAGCTGCTATCGGGAAATAGGGGCCTTGTGTCGGGAGATTACACGGGAAGTGGTGGTGTGTTGGGTACTGCCGGTTACTTTCATAAGCGGAAGTAACCAACCCCCGGGACCCCCGAATCGATCTGTGTGCAGTTCGTAGTGCTAACTTAGGGGAGGAGGAAAACACAACGAGAAACCTAGGCAATATCTCAGATGACGATGATGGTCGCAGTGAGGCTCCAGAGGACAATGCCGAGGAGGTAGAATGTGAGGATCGCTCGATTGTTCGTAGGAAGTGATGATCCGATGTGCAGCTGTGATGGTGCGGCGTCCATTTCTAGGTAGTCGCCTTGTTCACCACCTCCCCCACCTTCCATCGCCATGGTTGGGCCGCTTCCAGTCTGTGCATGAAGAAGGGCAAACACAAACAGGGACACGATTAGTAGGAGGAAGACGGCTTCACCATAGAAATACGCGAGTGGGACGACCGTTACACCTGCTGCAATGACGGTATATGCGAGGAGAGCTGAGGCGAGCGTATTTCGTTCCATAGTTCAATGCAGTGAGTTGTGGAGTTATGAGTTTGGGGAGTCATTAACTCTACTGCTATTGGCTAGGTCCCTGAGCAGTCATCCGTTCAGGAAACTCACGTTAGCTATTAGTGGTCTGCTGGGTCGTATTTGTAACTGCGGCAGTATACCATGCTGGTTTTGAGATTTGTGTCTCACCGATCGCCGAGTAATTCGCCGACTCTTGGATATGAACAGTTGACTGATTGTATTTCCCTGTTCCACTGAATGAATAGCGGTGGATGATGCCCCATGCGTCGATGATAGCAGTGAACGAGCCATTTGTGACTTTTACTGGCCGAAAGGAGCTTTCTAAAGACGTTGAATCGCTCAAATTGCTCGAATGCAAGCGATATAGAGGGGGACCTGAACCGGAATCGTTGACCTTTTTAATCGAATGGATTGTAGACGTAGTAATGAAAAGATAGAGTCGATCGGTATTTATCAGTGGTCGTACTATACTAGGCCTATCTGTGGTTAGGTAAAAACGCCGATTTCCATTGAGAACTATTTTACTATGTGTTTGGTTACCGTTTGACCAGTAACTAGTCTTTCCTTGTGTTGCATCAAATAGAACCTGAATTTGGCCTGCATACGTTGTGTTAGCGAGAAAATGAGTGTTGTTGTGCGTCGCTTGGATTGTAGTGGACTTGTGGCGTAAGAGTGTTCCATTCGTATAGCGTAGATTAAGAGTTTGATGATACGTGAATGTTTCCTCAGTGAGGATTCGAGCGTGTGCGCTCGTGAGTTCCTCGGCGCTCGTAATCCCTTCAGCTGTCACCCCTGGAGCGAGTGTTCCAGAAAGGGTAGTGGTTGATTCGGACTGGGTTGGGGAGGTAGCAGGTGAAAAGAAGCTGTTACAGCCAGCGGTGAGGATGATGAGCAAGCAACCAAGATAGACGATTCGGCGCATTGTTATTTGTTTTTAATACACCAAAATAAAGGTATTGGTGCATTAATATATGTAGATACAAATATGTGGTGAAAAAACTCGCTCTAATTCTTTTAAACTAAAAAACTTTGACTAAAAAGACTGGTGACTGTGGGACATCTATCTCCATGATTTATTGATCTTGGCATTGGATCGGTGCATAGAAAAAATGAATTTAGAAATATTCAATATTCACGCTATTCTAAGCATTAGTTAGTACATGATACAAAGTGAAAAAATTAGATTCGTAGCAAGGAAATTTATATAGGACGTTGGATCATGGATACTATGATGATCTCTAAACAGTTGATTTTATTATTTTTTGCCATATCCATATCTTTCATATATTCGACACGTAATGATAAAACGTGGCGAATACTTGGGTTACTTTGTACCATGTCTGGATTTACTATCGTCTATGTGGATTATTTAGCCGGTCAAATTTTACCCACATATCTTTTAGTGATAATTGTTGGGTCTTTCAACATTTCATTAGCCAGTGGGTTATTTATATCTTATTTAAATAGGAAGAAAAATCTCCGAAGACAACAAATGTTTGACAAATCTGATTAGTAATATTCAGATCTGTGTTTGATACCTTCCCAGACATATTAAAGCATATTGACTTGTTATGAATTAAAATATGATTTAATACACTGTTTAGTAAAACTCCTCTTTACTGCCCACGATATCTACTATATTATAAAAATTTGTTTAGGTATTATTTGGTAGATTATATGTATATAATGGAAATCATATGTGATTAACATATGATGGCCCAACTTTAGAGTGAATCCTCATAGAATATATAGTGTATCAATTGGTTGTTCGAAGAACAGATTATACAATGCGATAGAAATTGGATACTATGACGAAAGTGGGGCTGTGGTAATATATGCTAGTGTCTATCAATAAAATCTTATAGTATAAGATAGATTTGACGAGTTCAACTAACAAGTAGGTGAATAACAGCAATTACTACAACCAGTGCCAGAACTACAACTAAACGAGTCAGGTCTGCAACCTGGGGGGTGTGTACATTGATAATCTCCACAGACCTCACAGCACCGATCTTGCGAACCACAACAACAACAACCACCACAGCAGATGCTACCGGTACAATCGTATAGGGTACATGATTCACCAAGACATTCTCCTTCCCAAGAATAGCACCTGTATGCACCACAACCGGAATCTCCACGGTTTCTACACAAGTATATTATCATTCCTTGGGGTGATATATATCCCTGTGATGTTGACAATTTTTCTGCCTCATTTAAATCCAACTCTTTTGGACGTTGAGGAACTATTGTTTTTGTATCTTTCTTCAAATCACCTTTTTCTACAATATATCGGGACGACTGAATAGATGAACCGCCTGTTTCTGGGACTTTTTTCCGAAGAAGTGCTCGTGGTTTTGTATCAGAACGATCTGGATTAAAAGCGATTACTAATTTACCAGCAGGAATTTTCCGACGGATTGTAACGTGAGCAGTTGGTTTGTCATCTGCGGGGTGGCTTACGCCCCAGACACGTGCACCATTATCACTTGCTAAATACTCATCAGTACATAGTAAATTATTTACTTCCAAATCATCTTTCTGGAGAATATTATCTTGTTCAAGTGTTTGGAACAGTTGTGGGCTATCCTTTATCAATGTCTGTACTGTAGAAACTGATTCATATTTATCACGTATCTCATTTAGTTGTTCAAACCCGTCCTTTTCCGATTCAGCGCTAACTGGCTGGATTATTGAACCAGCTGATGCTGAAGCTGCGATACCGGCCATCAAACTTCTTCTATTGACTCCACCATTACTGTTTCTCTTCATGGGCAATTATATATTAACTACATCTAATAATAAATTTACTATTTCATAGGATTTATATGGTAATAATTCTCTATTGGAAACAACAGATGGTAGGTACTGTCTAGTCAATGGTTTCACACCTCCATAACCAGCTTTCATCCGTCGAACACTTGATCTGGTCGCTAGGAATTATACTAGTAGGTGAATACGCTGATACAGTGCTCGTTGACTGACGCGACTAGCTCAATGTCAGCTCTGACGTGGATTGCTTGCGGATAAGCTTTCTGGTCTGTCCAAATGTGTTAAGTCGAGTACGCTTGCTCCACCGAATGCCCACTTATCCCGTGCGTTTGAAACAGGTACTTAGCGGTCTAGCAACCATTGAATCTTTTTTGTATAGATCAACGGGTTCAACTATCCGAATTAAACAAACACTTTTTGCGATCGATGCACTATATCTAATTATGTCCTCAGCTAACATGTCCCGCTTGGTGCTCGGCCACTACTCTGATCAGCAAAAAATCCTTCGCGCTATTGCCTTCGTTATTGTAATTCTACTTGGGAGCTATGCTATTGTTAAAGGTGCTCAATCAATGAAAGTGTTTTACAAGATGACTGTTGATCTCGGTACTGGTGCAGTAGGACTAAACACGTGGTTTGAATTTTTCACCAAGGATGCGCCTCTCCTAACAATTGCTTTAATCTGTCTTGCTGCTGGTAACGCATATAGGGGCGGTGGCATCCTTATGAGTTGTGTACTAACAAGCGCCCTCATTATTGGAATGGTATTCGCTATTTTTGGCAATCCACCAGTTATTATGAATGTTGCGGATATAGCGTATTTTGCTGCCCCTATCTATGGCATTCTTGGCTGGTTTCTTGGATATAGCATGCGAATTTTGCAATCGCAATATACTAAAAATTGATTTTCCTTGTAGGAAATTATATAAAATAGTTTAAGATAAATTTATTAATTTATACTACCATCAATTTCTTGGAGGAAAACATGATGGAAAAAAATCGAAGAACGTTCCTAAAGTCAGCCGTCGGGTCATCAATTGGATTGGGTACCATTTCCGCGTTCAGCGGTCAAGTAGAAGCAGCCAGAACAACATTAGAAGTTGGCCTTCATAAACCGGATATGTCTAACCCAACTACAGTAGATTATACTATAAAAGTAAATACTACAGATTGTCGGAAGGAGGGGAAGGCAGATAGTAACGACCATCTATCTAAAGATTATAATCAAGGAGAGACTACGATTCATGGCACGTTACAGCCTGGCTATTGGGACAGTTTCAGTCATAATGGTTTAATAAACAAAGCTAGTTTTATTCCTCGCTCGAATACGTTAGAAGTACTAAAAATTAAACAAAGTGGGTACATAAGCCAAAATCCTGAGGGGGCAATGGATGTGACTAGTTATTCATCAGATTTCATCTCTACTTGTGAATTTTGGACATCTCTATGGGTGGCTGCAGGTGGCGATGGTACCATTGAAGATGGCGTTGAACATGGAAATACACGAGACGCGGCACATGACAACTACGGACGTTCCAGAACTGTTGATGGCGGACATGACCATTTTGACATAACTGGTCAGTTCACAAAAATAAATATGACGTCTCCCTTGGGTAACAGTCCTCTTACTTTTACTGTTGATTGGGGAGAGCGATGGTGATAAAGTACGTCAGTATCTCGCATCGTTGATGCTCGAAGCGAGTATTTGTAAATCACTTTTCTCTGTAGAATTAGTCTATTCCAGTCGGTTTTATAGACATATCACGCTCCAGTACCAATTGTAGCTCATCGGACTCATCCGTGCGTTGTGCGCGGATTGGGAATTCAATGCAGGTCTACTCGATATGCATAACAACTCGTGGGAGCCCATCATCACAATCAGAACCTTAATTCGATCTCTGCGCACAACTGCTTAGTGCAATAGGTGGTAGTGAGACAAACGGGTCCCAATCAATCAAGCGGAGGTAGACCACCTCCGTGACCCTGCTGGATTCTGGGACCACAAAGGACGGTAAGTGGAGCAAAAACCCAAAGTAGGCTGACCGCCCTTCTACTGCCTGATTTGATAAGCGAAAGTAGACCATCCCGGGACCCCCCTATCAATCTATGCACAGTTCGTGATGCGTATTTATTAGTGACCAGCTTCCGGGTTCTACCGTGACTGGGCCAAGAATTCTTCTGGTCAGGCATCTTCCCGGCTACATTGGGGGTCGGTGTGTCGGCTTCGTCGTACCCACGTCGAACCAACTTCGGGACGTGAGGCCAAAACACTGGGTCGCCATACTTCCACCGCTTTCAGTACGTTGTGTAGATTATTCAGTCATCGAAGACCACCTGTCTATTCTTCATCCGCTCGGCCTGCACCAATTGCGTTGATCTCTGCATTCAATTCAGCCACGATCTGGCCAGTCTTACTCTCAAGGTTGTAATGGTATCTGCGACCGTTAGCTGTCTCCTCAACAATACCTAGCTCAACAAGCTTTCCTATGTGCCGTCGGACACTCTGCGTACTGACACCCGCGAATTCTGCTAACTCAGTCTTGTTAAACTCCTTTCTGGGATCAACCTGGAGGAGTGCATCAAGCATCAAGTGAACACTCTCATGCTGACAGAGATACAACCAGCCGGACGGATAGGCTAGGCGTTGCTCTTTCGTGGTCATGTCGTTCGGCGTTTTAGCATCCATACCTGGTTTGCTCATGACTACACCAAAGTAAGGCTAGAACATAAGTATTGGCATGCTAGCCACCACTCGAAGTATGCCTAACCTTACTTTGAAGTAGGAACCTTTATTAACCCTTACACCCATGTAGCATACATGCAAGACACAGAACTAGTTTGTTCTATTATTCGTGTCCTCGTTACTAACCACGGATATGGGAAACCACTTCCCGCTGACGTGGTTCTCAATAAAGCGTCTTATCCCCCACACAAAGGTGGTGACGCGAAGAAATCTCTCGAAATCGTCCGACGACAATCATTCATTATCGACCACGGGAACCGGGGAATCATGCTTGATAACGGCGAATTCGGTTCTCTGGTCCAATTCCTCTATGACAACTGTGGATGGGACGAATTTGAATTGAAACTCCGAATCAAGCACTTCGAAGGGTGGGAAGAAATCGATTGGGATTGACGCAGCGCCCGTTTGGATGTCCAGATTGCACGGTCGCGCCAATCAGTGCTGGTTTCTATTGGCATGTGGTGGGTTAGTATACAATACTAACTCTGACTTCTGAACGAGATCAGATCATGTGAATAGTTCAATTTCGTGCTTATCCATAAACGTGCAATCAAAAACACCGACAACCCACGAGACTACCGAAATCACCCGACTCAACATCTCGATAGCACCGTCCCCAACCGCTATATTGCACGAAAATCATGACTAACACGCAATGAGGACGGAACGGAACAAAGACGGGACGTTCAATATGTGGCTCAGTCGTGAGGAATACCGTGCGATTCCGCGCGCCGCTGATTCGTTCGAACATGAGATCGCCATTCGCCTGATGGGCGACTGTGGTCTGCGAGTGACGGAAGTTCTCGGCGTCACACCAGCAGACATCGCGCGCATGGACGACGGCCGCCACTACGAGCTAGAGGTCACGAATGGGAAGGACACGACTGGAAGCTACCAAGGCGGGAAACAACGCAAGACATGGTTACCGGTTGAGATCGAGGCAACGATCAATCGCTATGTTCGGGAGACCGGTCTTCGGGACGACGACCCCCTGATTCAGCGGTCGAAACGCACCGTTCAGTACTGGGTTGAGCACGCTGCCGACCGCGTTGCCGACGAGACAGACAACGAGGACTATCAACGTGTCTCTACCCATGATTTGCGCCGCTGCTGGGCGAACCACCTACTTGTTGAGGAAAATGTGTCTCCGCGAATTGTGATGGCGCTCGGTGGATGGTCAAGCTATGACGCGATTGAGCCGTATTTGGCTGCACCCACGGAAGCGAATATCATTGAGTCGATGAGCACTGTTGAGTTGTAACCGGCTAATCGAGGGAACGAGAAGCACTACTCCTGAATTCCATCAGCGAAAGTGGAAACGGTCGGGTCGCCGCCCTCCGGGAAGCACAAAACCTCGCTCGCCACGACGAGCGGCCTTTGCAAGCTGGTTTCGCCTCTTCGAAGGTGGGGGTTCGGTGGAGGTGACGCTGGTCGCAATCGGCTGTCTCGTCATGTGGCGCCACAATAATTGGATATCTAACATTAATTGGCGGGCCAAGATTGCGGGCTCGCGGGAATTTTGCATAATGGATTAGGTTGCGAGTGGGAAGATCGGGGTTCGTGTTCTCAATTCGATTCTCTCCCAAACACTTAAGAAGATCAGAGTTGTAAGGATTAACAACGATGTCCGCAGATAAGCGCATCCCTGTCACGGAAGAACGGTTCCGCGAACTCGGAGACCTGAAAGGTGCTGGCGAAACCTATGACGAATTACTGGCAGAACTCATCGAAGAACACAAGAAACGCCGTCTCCTCCGAGATATGAAGCAGATTGAAGACGAAAGCGAGTTCGTCCCACTTGACGAGGCATAACCGATGGCTGACGACTACGTCGTGTTGGTCTCCGAGGAAGTGCGTAGCTTTCTCGCAGAAGCCGATAAGAAGACCGAGCGCATCGTCCGAGATAACCTCACGAAGCTCTCACAACCGTACCCCGGCCGTGGTTCGGGGGATAAAGAGAAACTGACGATAGAGGGTGAAGACCGATATCGGTTGCACATTGGTCGAACATGGACGGCCTTCTACGACATTGATGAGGACGAGAATGCCGTCGAGGTCTCCTTGGTATTGCCAATTGACGAAGCGCACAAGCGCTACGGTCACTGATCTCTCAAACCAATTGCCAACTGATGTCTCAAAAGAAAACGCTCGATGGTTTCGAAGTCGAGCAGATCACGACATCCACCCAGGAAGGAATCGAATTGCTTCAAACCCCCATGGGTTCGTCTGAAACAACGGAGTTTCTTCAACTGGCCAACCGAGCCAGTCTTCAAACCCTCATGGGTTCGTCTGAAACTTCGATGGTGTTGACCTGGCCTCTGATCGCCGCTTTGCTTCAAACCCTCATGGGTTCGTCTGAAACCGATGAAATGCCAGTAATCTCACCCAACGAACCGTCTTCAAACCCTCATGGGTTCGTCTGAAACGCCGTTGAAGGTGAAGTCAGCACCCCACCGTCTTCAAACCCTCATGGGTTCGTCTGAAACACTCATCTTGGTTGATGAGTTGGGGCAACGAGCGTTCCTTCAAACCCTCATGGGTTCGTCTGAAACCCGGGGCCTTGCACCCGGTAGACGGCGATAATCCCCTTCAAACCCTCATGGGTTCGTCCTGAAACGAGGTGAGTTCGATGAGTTGGACGCGGAGTGCTTCGAAGGTCCTTCAAACCCTCATGGGTTCGTCTGAAACGATGGCAATGTCGCTCATGGTTTTGATTTGAAACGTCCCTTCAAACCCTCATGGGTTCGTCTGAAACGACCGGACTCGTTGCATTGCG
>NZ_LWHG01000008.1 GCF_001625445.1 Haladaptatus sp. R4
AGCCACTATCTCGTGGAGCGACCGCGAGCGGGCGGGGGCTTTCGAGGTAGTGTTCTCGGGGCAGTTGCAGTCGAAGTAGTGCAACGTTTCCTCGTAGCGAGAAGACAAGAACGTTCGAAACCGAGTTCCGAAATATCTCTTCAATCGACAGTACCATTCAGTAGAGATCAGTACAAATCAGTACTTACCAATATTCTCGACGAGGCGAGAATCGAAACCCAACCCGCAAACCGAGTCCCCAGCGCTATTTCGCTTTCAGGTTGTGCACGACATCCAACCACTCAACTACCTCCGCAGTCGGTTCGATGGCCTCCCGAATCGCGTCGGCCGGTTTGTAGGCCATCGGCGCTTCGTCCAGCACCGACTCGACGACCGATTCGGAGTAGATACCGTCCATCGCCTCGCCGAACTCGTCCATGGAAATCGTGTCGTAGGCATCCCCTCTGCTCATCGTCCGGCCCGCGCCGTGCGGGGCCGTGGAGTGGTACTCCTCGTTGCCCTTCCCCCGGGCGATGATCGATCCGTCGGCCATGTTGAACGGGACGACGAGTCGCTGGCCCTCGCGGGCGGGCGTGGCACCCTTCCGGATCGTCATATCGCGGAAGTCGATGTAGTTGTGCGTGGACTGAAAGCGGTCGGTCGGCCGAATTTCGAGCGCCGCACAGATGGCGTCGCTCATCAACTCGCGGTTCCAGCGGGCGTACTGCTGGGCGAACAGCATATCGACGTAGTAGCCGTGTGCCTCCCGCCCGTCGAGCCAATCGAGGTCCTCCATTCGCCCCTCGTCGGGGCGCAGGTTCGATCCCGAAAGGACGTCGAACGCGTCCTCGATGTCGCCGCCGTCGAAGGCCTCCCGGACTCGCTCGGCGCGGATGTGCGATTCACCCATTCCGCCGGTGACCCACGTGAACAGTTCACCGTCTCCGACGGTTTCGGGGTCGAACTTGAGGAATTTCCCATACTCGTCCGGAATCGCATCGCGGATTTCGTCGGCCGAGCGGTAGTCCGAGGCTCGGCCCTGCCAGTACTCGGCGACGGCCTTGCCGAGGTAGCGCGACCCGCTGTGGACGACGAGCCAATAGTCGCCCGACTCCCGGCCCTGTGCGAATTCGACGAAGTGGTTGCCGCCGCCGAGCG
Organism: Haladaptatus sp. R4; assembly: GCF_001625445.1. NCBI lineage: Archaea > Methanobacteriati > Methanobacteriota > Halobacteria > Halobacteriales > Haladaptataceae > Haladaptatus > Haladaptatus sp. R4. Next base: position 1,138 of record NZ_LWHG01000008.1, read on the forward strand.
TTCCGGCGCTCTTGATGACGTAGCCCATCCCCTGGCGCTGGGGTGCCAGCACGCGCTCGCAGAGGGATTTGAAGTACGCCTCGCCGTAGCCGTCGAAGTCGAAGACGAGGGGGTCGATTGCTCGCCCGAATCGCTCGCGGTAGGCGGCGTCGAAGCGTTCGAAGACCTCGTTCGCCCGCTCGAACGGGAACTCGTTGACCAGATGCGGCGCGTCGTCGTACTCGTGCACTTCCCGACCCATCGGCACGGCGTCGCGGACGCGGCGCTCGCGTTCTTCGTCCGCATCCGCAAGCGGGAGGTCGGAACCGAGGTTCGTCGCGCACATGCCACAGCCGACGTCCACGCCGACGATGTTCGGGACGACGCGGTCGGGGAGCGGCATCGTGAAGCCAATCGGGGCGCCAGCGCCCCAGTGGGTGTCCGGCATGATCCGCACCGGTTCGGTGAACGCGGGGTGATCGATGAGTTCCTGAATCTGTTGGAGACAGCCGGATTCGACCAGCGCCTCGTCCTCGACCATCACGCGGGCGGTCGTGTGCGACCCGTTCAACTCGATAGGCATTCTCTGCCCGATTCGAGACGGCGAACCGACATCAAAGTAGCTGATTGCGTGATGGGACGAGGGGGTGGCAAAATCGCTGGAATCGTCCCGCTACCGGTCCGCGTTTGGCCCGTCGTACAGATGGCACGCGACGGCTCGACCATCGACCGTTCGCTGATCCGGATTATCAGTCTCGCACACCGTCGGAAACGCCTCGTAGAGGGTTTCCGCGGCGGCGTCCTCGTCCCCGTCGATAGCGCGCCCGATCACGCTCGAAACCGTCCCCTCGACGCGTTCGTGATCGATCGTCGGTGGTATCCCGTACTCGCGCCGAACCGCCTCCCGGAGGGCTGTTTCCGGGATCGAACCGTCCCCCCGCTCGTCGGCCAGCCGTTCGCGGATGGATTCGAGACCGAATTCCCCGTCCCGGAGCGCGATACGTAGGGCGAAAATCCCGGCCCACGTCGCCTGGGCGAGCGAGTAGTCCTCGGGTGGGATGATTTTCGGACAGCGGGTGTGAAACCGGCACCCGGACGGCGGCGACGACGGGTCGGGGACGTCGCCGGTCAACTCCACCATCTCGTTCCGGTCGTGCGGGTCCGGCCGTGGAACCGTATCGAGCAGCGCCTTCGTGTACGGATGTTTCGGATCCTCGAACAGGTCGCTCGTCCGTCCGTGTTCGACGGCTTCGCCGACGTACATGACGACGACGCGGTCACAGAGCTGGTGAACGACGCTCATGTCGTGGCTGATGAGCAGGATGGAGAGATCCAACGCCTTCTGGAGCCGTTCGATGAGCGCCAGAATCTCGGCCTGCACGGACACGTCGAGGGCGCTCACGGGTTCGTCCAACACCAACAACTCGGGATCCAACGACAGCGCCCGCGCCAACGCGGCACGCTGTTTCTCCCCGCCCGAGAGTTCGTGCGGGTACTGTTCGCGCTTGCCCTCCGAGAGTCCGACGAGCGAGAGCAACGTCTCGATCCGTTTCGTCAGCCGCTCGGTGTCCGTCAACCCGTGTGTCAACATCGGCTCCGCGATGGATTCGCCGATGGTCATCCGCGGATCGAAACTGGACGACGGGTTCTGAAACACCATCTGAACCTGCCGTCGTACCGCTTTCGCTCGTCCTTCGACAGCGACCCGAGCGAGCGGTCCCGAAACGTGATTTCCCCGTCAGTGGGCGTTTCGAGCGAGACGACGGTTCGAGCCACGGTCGATTTCCCACAACCGGATTCGCCGACCAACCCGAGCGTTTCGCCGCGCCGTAGATCGAAACTGATGCCATCGACCGCACGCACGCGTCCCCGCTCGCGGGCCAGCAACCCTTCCGTGATCGGAAAGTGCTTCTTCAGGTCGCGGACGGAAAGAACGGTCTCGTCGTTCAGTTCCGCGTCGTCGGTACCTCGTCGATGATTCGTCGTCTCCGTGTTCATCGCTCGTCACCTCGTATCGTGGTCGATCCGTCCTGAACGGACGTTCGTCGGTTCCTTCCATCGTAGTCGCCGCCGTCGACGTCGTTTCTGCTGTCGCGTGCGGTTCGTCCAAGGTCCCGGCTCGGCGTCGTCGTCGTAGTAGACACACGAGACCCGGTGACCATCCCCTTCGAGCGCCCGGAGCGGCGGTTGGGACTCCGAACGACAGTCGTCGGTCGCGTGCGGACATCGCGGATGGAACCGACAACCGTCCGGCGGGTCCGTCGGGTCGGGAAGCGAGCCACCGATGGGTTTCGGCGTCCACCCGCGCCGCGGCACGCTGTCGAGCAGGGCATCGGTGTACGGGTGGGCCGGACGGTCGAAGATGTCGAAGACGTCCGCGCGCTCCATCACCTTCCCGGCATACAGTACGACGACGCGGTCGGCGACCTGCGCGACCACGCCGAGGTCGTGGGTAACGAACAACACCGCCATGTCGCGTTCGGCTTGGAGCGTTTTCAGCAGATGGAGGATGCCCGATTGGGTCGTCACGTCCAGCGCCGTCGTCGGTTCGTCGGCGACGAGCAGGTCGGGTTCACACGACAGCGCCATCGCGATGACGACCCGCTGTTTCATCCCGCCCGAGAACTCGTGCGGGTATTCGTCGAATCGCTCGGCGGGGTTGGGAATGCCGACCCGGTCGAGGAGTTCTATCGCCCGCCGTCGCGCGGCGTCCTTCGAAACGTCTCGGTGAAGTCGAATCGCCTCCACGAGTTGACTGCCGACCGTGTAGACGGGGTCGAGCGAGTCCTGCGGGTTCTGGAACACGTACGCGATTCGGTCGCCGCGAATCGAGTTGAGCGTCTTCGTACCGGCCGACAGCAAGTCGCGCCCGTCGAACCGGACGGTGCCGAAAAGCCGCGCCGGTGGCGACGGGACGAGACGGGTCAGCGACTCGCAGGCGACGGTCTTCCCGGCAACCGCTCTCGCCGACGAGACAGACCGTCTCGCCGCGGTTCACGTCGAACGAAACGCCGTCGAGTGCGTGCACGACGCCGCGGTCGGTGTCGAACGTCACCCGGAGGTCGTCCACCGAGAGCAGGGGGTCGGGACTCATACGTCACCCCGCGGGTCGAACACGTCGCGCAACGTATCGCCGACGATGCTCAAGGCGACGACGGTGAAGACGAGCACGACGACGGGTATCGTCCAGATCCACCACACCTTGATCGGCACCGTGTAGAAATTGTCCAACAAGCCGGTCGCAATCGTGTCGCCGAACGACGCGCGTAGCGACGACATCACCGATTCCGATGAACGTCAAGGCCGTTTCGAGGAGGATAAGTTGCGGAATCTTCTGCGTCGTCCCGATGAGAACCGTGTTGGAGACGTTCGGAAGCAAGTGTTTCCGAAGGAGGGTCCACCGACTCACGCCCGCGCTCCGCGCCGCTTCGACGTACTCCTCTTCCCGACGCTGAATGGCCTCGCTTCGGACGAGGCGGGCGATGCTTCCCCAGTTGAGGAGTCCGAACACGACCACGAACGCGAACAGGCTCGGTCCGGCGAGGAAGACAAAGATGAGATAGACGACGAACGCCGGAACCGACTGCTGGACGTCGACGTATCGCATGAGGACGGTATCGACCGTACCGCCGCTGTATCCGGCGACGAGACCGACGACCGTCGCGAGCGGAATCATGAAGACGGCGGTAATGACGCCGACTTGGAAGCTCACGTGCATCCCCGAGAGCACCAGCAACACCATGTCCTGTCCCAAGGTGCTCGTTCCGAGCGGGTAGGTCCACGACCCGTGACAGAAGCCGTTGACGGTGGGGCCGACGCACGTCGACGTCACCAACCCGAGTTTCGACGAGAACAGGAGGGGCGGTTGGCGGGCGACCGTTGGGTCGGTGGCTGGACGCCCGAGGAGTGCGGGACCGACCATCGCCAGGATGGCGAACAGAATCAGGGAGACGAGGGAAACGACTGCGAGCCTGTTGGACCGAAACCGCTCCCAGTACCGTCGATTCCGGCGGGTGTTTCGGACGAGCGGTGGCAGAGCGAAGCAGACGAGGGCGAGGAGACTCACCCGGAACAGCCACGTCAACTTCGTCGGCCGCCACGAATAGACGACGCCGATACCGTGGGAGTTCGTATATCGGTAGAGAAGCCACAGTCCGACGAGACCGGCGGCGAATAGCAGGAAGCGCCAGGGGACAGTTCGGTCCGTACTGTTCTCCTGTTCCCAGTCGATGGGGGTAAGCGGCGTTTCACCCGACCGTCGGCCGGTGTCGTTGCTCACCGAAAACCACCCGGTGGAGAGGGACGATTCGACACGTAGACGGGGAGGTGTTGCATGAATGTACTCCCTGTGTGGTATATATCCACATGACAAAAAGATACCGAATGGATAATTCACTCCTGTCGATACTATTTTATACCGATTGTCGGTATTTTTGATGTTGAAACCATGAGTCGCCGCTCCTACGTCATCAAACGGATCGCGTTCTCCGTCTTCGCCCTCTATCTCGTGCTGTCCGTCACGTTCGGATTCATCGCGTTGACCGCCAATCCCGGCGTCGCTCAGGCGGCGTACGGTGCCGCGCAATCGGCCAGAAACCATCGTCTGAACGCGACCGAGCAGAAGGCGTACGTGCACGAGGCCATCGAGCAGTACAAGGAGGAACACGATCTGAACGAGCCGGTGTGGAAGAGCTATCTCAACTGGCTCGTCGATATCACGACGTTCCACTGGGGTCGGTCGCACACGCACCACGGAACACCCGTGATCACGCTGCTCGAAGGCGCGATTCCGGCGACATCACGCTACGTCGTTCCGGCGATGCTGTTCGCGCTCGTCGGGGGAATCGGGCTCGGCGTGTACTCCGCGCTGCATCCGGGGTCGATAGTCGAACGGATAGTGACCGGCGGATCGTACGTCGGACTCGGGATTCCGAGCTACTGGATCGTCGTCGTGGCCGGTCCGGGTATCTTGGGGCTCACCGAGACGCTCCATCAGTTCACGCCACACGTCCAGACGGTACTGTTGTCGAGCGTGCTGGGGATTTCGCTGCTCGCGGGACAGTTGCGGTACGCACGAGCCGAATCGCGCGAGTACGTCTACCGCGAGTTCGTCAAGTTGCTTCGCGCGAAGGGCGCATCGAATCGACGTGTCGCCCGGCACATCCTTCGCAACGCCGCGATTCCACTGCTCTCGTTGTTCTTCGCCGACCTCATCGGAACGCTCGTGGTGAACGTCTTCGTCCTCGAATCCGTCACCGGTGTCGGGGGAATCGGTAGCCTCGGTCTCGGCGCGATTCAGCAACGCGATCTACCGCTCATTCTCGGAGTGGCGATGGTCATCGCGTTCGTCGGAATTCTGGGCAACCTCTTCCAGGACCTCGCCTATGTGGGACTCGATCCACGCGTCGAATCAGAGTGAAAGGGTACGAGACACGCGTTTCGGCCTCGAAACGCCGGTCCATTGTCGTCAAATAGTATACCAGAGGTTGAACGATTCAAAAAGTATATCGGGCAGGGTTACGCTTACTATCGGCAAGAATAGTCAATGGGCAATGGAAAACGCACTGACAGTCCCTCCCAGTCAGAGGCGGATATAGACGCCTCTGACGGTACTTCCGACGAGCGGCGGGATTCGCGCTCGGTTTCCGACGGGGAAGTTGCCCCCGAGGATTCCACCGTCGATTCCGTCCCGTCTGAGGAAGGCGCTCTCGGAACGAACGTCGATGAATCGCTGGTCGCCGACGATTTCGACCCCGAAACGGACGACGATCTCCTCGGCGGTTTGGACGTCGAGACGACCGATGAAATTCCCATTCCGGACCGACTGGTCGATCAAGTCATCGGGCAGGAGTCCGCCCGTGAAACCGTGGTGAACGCGGCGACACAACGTCGTCACGTGATGATGATCGGGTCGCCGGGGACCGGGAAATCGATGTTGGCGAAGGCGATGAGTCAGCTTCTCCCCAAGGAGGAGTTACAGGACGTCCTCGTCTATCACAACCCCGACGACGGAAACGAACCGAAGATTCGGACCGTTCCCGCCGGAAAGGGGAAACAGATTATCCAAGCGCACAGGGACGAAGCGATGAAGCGTGACCGGATGCGCACGTTCCTGATGTGGGCGATCATCGCACTCGTCGCCGGATACGCCTTCTTCATCGCCAAAGAGTTCTTACTGGGTGTTATCGCGGTTGGCGTGACGTACCTCCTGTTCCACTACAGTTCACGCGGGACGAACGCCGTTATCCCGAACCTGTTGGTGGACAACTCCGACGTCGATACCGTTCCCTTCGAGGACGCGACGGGTGCCCACGCGGGTGCGCTGCTGGGCGACGTGCGCCACGACCCGTTCCAGTCCGGCGGAATGGAGACCCCGAGCCACGACCGCGTGGAACCGGGAGCCATCCACAAGGCGAACAAAGGCGTGTTGTTCGTGGACGAAATCAACACCCTCGACATTCGCAGTCAGCAGAAGCTGATGACCGCGATTCAGGAGGGCGAGTTCTCTATCACCGGTCAGTCCGAACGCTCCTCGGGCGCGATGGTTCACACCGAACCCGTCCCGACCGATTTCATCATGGTCGCGGCGGGGAACCTCGACGCGATGGAGAACATGCACCCGGCACTTCGTTCGCGTATCAAGGGATACGGATACGAAGTGTACATGGACGACACCATCGACGACACGCCGAAGATGCGCCGCAAGTACGCCCGCTTCGTCGCCCAAGAGGTCGAAAAGGACGGACAGCTTCCACACTTCACGGACACGGCCGTCGAAGAGATCATCCTCGAAGCCCAGCGCCGCGCCGGTCGCAAGGATCACCTCACGCACGAACTGCTGTAACCTCGGTGGTCTCGTCCGCGTCGCCGGTGACATCGCCCGCGCGGAGGACGCCGAGAACACCACGCGTGACCACGTCCTACAGGCGAAACAGCGCTCGCGCTCCATCGAACAGCAGATCGCCGACGACCACATCGAACGCCGGAAGGATTACGAACTCACCGTCTCGGACGGTGCGGAGGTGGGTCGCGTGAACGGTCTGGCGGTCATGGGCGAGGACAGCGGTCGCGTCCTCCCCATCATGACCGAAGTCTCCCCGGCACAAGGTGCCGGGAAGGTGATCGCCACTGGGAAACTCCAGGAGATAGCCGAGGAGGCGGTGCAGAACGTCAGCGCCATCATCAAGAAGTTCAGCGACGAGGACATCTCCGAGAAGGACATCCACATTCAGTACGTCCAGACCTACAGCGGCGTCGAAGGGGATTCGGCGTCCGTGACGATGGCGACCGGCGTCATCAGCGCGCTCGAAGATATCCCCGTCGATCAGAACGTGGCGATGACGGGGTCGCTCTCCGTCCGCGGCGACGTCCTCCCCGTTGGTGGCGTCACGCACAAAATCGAGGCGGCCGCGAAGACCGGCATCGAGACGGTCATCATCCCGAAAGCGAACGAACAGGACGTGATGATCGAAGACGAGTACAAGGAGATGGTGAATATCGTCCCCGTCTCGCACATCAGCGAGGTCCTCGAAGTCGCGCTCGTCGGCGAGTCCAAAATAGAGAGCCTCACCGACCGACTCAAGACCATCACGGGGACGGCCCTCGACACGAGCAGCGATCACGGGTCGCCGAGTCCGAGTCCCTGAACTCGATTGTTTCCGGTCGATTCGATAGCTGACTTCCGAAAAATCAGAGGTCCTTGTTCACGCGAATCTCCTTGTCGGTCACCGTATCGACGACGCTGGCGGGAACCGTCAGGTCGTCGTCGTCGGCGCTCCCCCATCCGAACACTTCCAGCCACGCTTCGCCGAGGTTGGGGTCGGGATCGACGTACGCCGTCCCGCTCCGAACCTCGCTCACGATCCCGAGTTGCTCCCCTTCTCCGTCCATCAGGAACTTCCCTTCGTCTTCCTCGCTGAGAGTTGCCATATTTTTCGTTCACCACGGGAGTACATTCGCTTTGTGGCTAGGTGAGCTGATTTAACAGTCACAACAGCTCGCGTCACCGGTGAATACCATACCGCCACGTTCGGTTCGGGCGGAGATGAGGCCGTGTCTCTTCATCGTAATCTTCGCGAGAATTATCGGGGAGAAGCCGATTCCTGATCGCGGTTTTAGCGCGACGAAACGACGTCAGTTCTCCGGTGCTGACTGTCCTACGGTTCCAGCACGGCTCGGAACCGAACCTCGTTGTCCATCATTCGTTCGTAGGCGTCGTCGGCGTCCGCCAAGTCGAACGTCTCGATTTCCGGCGTGATGTCTCGAAGCGCGCTGAACTCCAGGGTATCTTGAGAGTCACGAGCGTCGCCGGACGCCCACCCGCGAACCGCGCTTCGGCTTCCGACGAGGTCGACCACGGAGACGTCGATGGGTTCGCCGGGGTACGCCGACGTGACGACTTCGCCGTCGGTGTCGAGACCGGGGACGACCGAGCGGAATCGCGTCGGCGTTCGGCGCGGTGGCGAGGACGACCGTCGCGCCGCCCAACTTCTGGAGTTCCTCCGCCGGGTCGTCGGCCTTCGCGTCGATGAAGTGGTCGGCACCCAATTCGCGGGCGTACTCCTCCTTGTCGGTGCCACGCGAGATGGCGACCGTTTCGAATCCCGCCTGTCGGGCGTACTGCACGCCGAGGTGACCGAGTCCACCGATTCCCTGTACGGCGACCAGATCACCCGGTCGGGCGTCCGTGTGTCGGAGCGCGTTGTACGTCGTGATCCCGGCACAGAGCAGGGGCGCGGCGTCCGCCGCATCGAGTTCGTCGGGGACGGCCGCGAGCGCTTCGGCGTTGACGACGGCGAACTCGGCGTAGCCGCCGTCGACCGTCACGCCGTGGATATCCGCGTTCTCGCACTGTTCGAACTCGCCGCGACGGCAGGCTTCGCAGGTGAAGCAGTGTCCGGCGTGCCAGCCAGCGCCCACGCGGTCGCCCTCCTCCCACTGCTCCACGTCCTCGCCGACCGCATCGACCCGTCCGACGATCTCGTGGCCGGGAACGCGCGGGTAGGCGAGTCCGGGGTAGCCACCCTCCTTCGCGTAGGAGTCGCTGTGGCAGACGCCACAGGCTTCGACTTCCACGCGAACTTGCGTGGCGTCCGGCGTCGGAACCTCCCGTTCGACGAGTTCGAATTCCCCTCCCGGTTCGTCGACTTCGACCGCCCGCATCGTATCTGACATAGCAGTCGGAACATCGGGCGCGAGACGGATAAGTGGAAATGCCAATATCGGCGGAAAGCGGCGACTGCTTCCGGTTTCACTCTCCAGGCATCGTTGTCCGGAGTCGTCATACTTACCGCACCGCCGTTCGTGTTTCGAAGCGAAAACAGTGACGAGGAACACGAAGGCGACAACGGGAAATTGGCGGTCGGTCGCGACCGTCACGGGGTGGCAGATGCCGCGAGCCTCTGTTATTACAGCATCTTCGCCGCGACGGGCGTCGTCCGTGACGCCTTCTCGCTGTCGGCGTCCAGCGTCGGGTTCTTCCTGACGGCCGCGCTGTTCGGCTACACGATTGCGCTGTTTCCGAGCGGGGCGGCCGTGGACGGGTACGGCGAAAAACGCGTGATGGTGGTCGGACTCGCCGGACTCGCGGTCGCCACCGTCGGCGTCTCGTTCGAGGTCGTCGTACTCCCTCCTCCTCGTCGCGGGCGTCGTGTTGGGGGCCGCGTACTCCTCGGCGATGCCCGCGTCGAACCGTGGCATCATCGCCAGCGCGCCGAACGGACGGGAGAACCTCGCCATGGGATTGAAACAGGTCGGCGTCACGGCCGGGAGCGGCGTCGCCTCGCTCGTCATCACCGGCATCGCGGCAGTCACGATCTGGCAACTCGGTTTCTGGGTCATCGCCGTGCTCGCGGGTGGCTACGCGCTCGGGTTCGCCGTGACGTACGGCGGGACGTCCGGCGAGGGAACGATGTCCCTCCCCGATTTCAGCGATCTACGGACGAACGGGCCGTATCTGCTGCTCGTCGTCGCCGGACTCTTCCTCGGCGCGTCCATCTTCGCCATGCTCGGCTACATCGAACTCTACGTCAAGGACGGCCTCGGCCAGACCACCGCCATCGGCGGCATCGTGCTGGCCCTCACACAAGTCATGGGGAGTATCGCCCGCATCGGTGCCGGAAGCGCCGCCGACCGACTCGGCGGCGCTCGCGGGTCGGCGACCGTGGCATTCGTCCAAATCGCCGGGGGTGCCGTCCTGTTCGCCGCGCTCGCGACCGGTATCTCGTCGTTCCCCCTCGCCATCGTCGTGTTCGCCGGACTCGGACTCTCCATCTACGGTTCGACCGGCGTGTTCTACTCGTGTCTGAGCGGTCTCGTGGACGGCGAGGATATCGGTGCCGCGACGGCGGGAGGGCAGACGGCCATCAACGTCGGCGGACTCATCGCCCCGCCCGTCTTCGGCGCGCTGGTCGAACGGTCGGGGTACGGCCTCGGTTGGGAACTGTTGGCCGGAATGACCGTCGTTTCCGCGTTGCTCCTTTTCGCCGTTCGCCGCTGGACCTGATTACCGGATCAGTTCCGCGATGGTCTCGGCTTCGACGGGATCGGAGTCGAGCACGCTTTGAACGAATCCGAACACGCTTCCGGCGCTCCACGCCGCCGGAATACAGGAGTCCGGATGGCGGAGCGTGCCGACCGAGACGCCCTCGTCGAAACCGACCATGAGTTCCGGGAAGCCGAACCCGTCGGGATAGTCGGTTCGGACCGTGTCCTCCAGCGCCGACAGTCCCCGAACGGCGAGCGCTCTCGCCGCGTCCTGTTGGCCGCGCTCGGCGAGTCCCATCGCCGCCATGCTCGTGTCGTGTGGCCAGACGCTCCCGCGATGGTACGAGAGCGGGTCGAACGAATCGTGTGACGCCGCGAACGTCCTGAGACCGGCCGAAGTGAGCATGTCCTCGCGCGTCAACCGCTCGGCGACCTGCTCGACGCGTCGTTCGCTTCCTAATCCACCCCAAATGGCGTGGCCCTGGTTCGAGGCGACGCTCGGGATGACGCCGTTTCCGTCGATCCCGAGCGCGTAACAGCCCTCGTCGGGAAGCCAGAACCGCTCCTCGAACGACGCCGCGAGCGTCTCCGCCGTCTCCCGGCAGTCGTCCGCCAGCGATTCGTCGCCGACCCGCTCCGCGAGCGGTGCGAACCGCTCCAGTGCGCGGAAGACGTACCCCTGCACTTCGGCGAGCGCGACTGCACCCTCCGCTGGAGTTCCGTCGGGACGAGCAAGCGATTCCGCGCTGTCCTTCCACCCGAGATGGGTGAGACCCAGCGAGTGATCGTGTGATTCGTAGAACAGGAAGCCGTCGTCGTCCAGTTCGGAAAGCGTCCATTCGATGGCGGCTTTCGCGTTGGGGTACAGTTCCTCGAACAACGTTTCGTCGCCCGCCTTCTCTACGGTATCGGCGAACAGCGCCGCGAACAACGGGGTCGCGTCGATGGTTCCGTAGTACGGCGTTCGGACGCTTTCCCCGATTACGGGGAGGTCGCCGTACCGCTTCTCGTGCATGATTCGGCCGGGCGCTTCGAGCGTCGCGTCGTCGGTTTTCGTTCCCTGTTCGTCGGCCAAGAAACGGAGCGTCCGTTCCGCGACAGTCGGGTCGAACGGCAGGAGTTGATAGCTCACGATGAGCGAATCGCGGCCGAACGGCGCGAGAAACCGCGGCGCACCCGCCGCGGGAACGCCACACGGGAGCGTCAGCGATTCGAGCGTTTTCGCGCGGCGCGCCCGACGAGTCGGTCGTACCGTGGACAGTCGATGTCCGTCTCGATATCGGGCGTGTTCCGTCGTCCACCCGGCAGTTCGAGTTCGAGTTCGATGGAACGGGTCGAAGCGGGCGGGACGGTCACGTCCGCGGAAAAGGTGGCCGAGTCGTCGGAAACGCTCGTTTCGAGGTCGGAGTCGGTCGTGACCTCGACTCGCCGTTCGGTGTCGTCGGCGAGCGTGCCGACGAAGGCGACGCCGGACGTGCGGCGTTCGATTTCGACCGGCCGCACTTGGTGTTCACGCGGCGAGAAGAAGGCAGGGATTTCGAAGATATGGCCGAAATCGGGGGCGAACGAGACGGAGAGGGTTGCCTCGCGGGCCAACCGCGTGTTGTTCGTGAGTCGGACCCGGACGAGACAGCCGGATTCCGTGATTTCGAGGTGTTTGCCGAGCATCCAGGGTCGTCCCTCGCCACGGCCCGTGCCGACGGTGGGGCTGGCGAGCGTCGTCGTCACGCCGCGTCGGTCGCTGGATTCGCGACCGAGGACGTGCCAGTCGTCGGGTCCGTCGAGGTCGATTTCGAGCGCCGAGAGGTAGCGATGGTCGGATTCGTACACGCCGGTTTCGGGCGTCGCGGGCGTGACGTCGCCGCGTGCATCGACCACGATCTGTCGTCCTGAATCCATGACGAGCGCACAGTCGTCGGGAAGCATCAGGCGTCCTCCTCACGGTCCGGGTACGTTACCGCTTCGATGATGATCCTGTCGGCCTCCAAATCTTCGAGCACCGCACCCCATCCACCGATACCGTACTCGCCGTCCTCGGTACGGAGGACGATGGTCGCTTGCCCGGCGAGCGTCGAGAGCGACGGCGTTTGGTCCCCCTCGCGGATGTCGCCGTTGGCGTACAGGATGTCGGTTATCTCGCCCGACAAGGTGATACTCTGTCGCCGACCCATCTCCCGTCCGCGAGCGGTCGCGGTGATGGTGGCCCCGTCGGCCAGCAGCGGTGCGATGTCGCGGATGCACCGCCGAATGTTCACGTACTCCGCCGGGAGCGTTTCGCTGTGGGTGGTGTAGACGATGGCCCACGACTCCCAGAGAGCGGCCTCGAAGTACCAGTGGAAGATGTACGTGAGGGTCTCGTCTTCGAACACCGCACCGTACTGCCCGGTCGGTTCCGTGTGCGGCGCGAAGCACGCGATTTCGCGGTCCACGAGGACGAGAAACGGCGCGGGGAGGTGACGGTGCCGTGCCTCGGTGACGACGTCGGCGAACTCCTCGTCGGTCGGGAGGTCGGTCGGCTGTTCGTAGCTCGTATTGATCGAAACGGAGACGAACACGTCGTTTTCGTAGCACGTCTTGAGGGCAGGTACGAGGCGGTCGTACTGCTCCGGCGTGACCGACAGTTGTACCTGATTGGTCGCGTCCTGAATCGCTTCCTCAGCCCGTTCGACGACCGTTTCGACCCGTTTGAGGATGCTGATGCGGTGTCCGCCGACCCCGGCCTGTTGCCATCTATCCTGAATCTCGGTGGCCGTCTTCGAGAGCGTTTCAGCCCGCGATTTGAGGTTCTGGAGGACGTCCGTCGGTTCCCTGGCCCGCGCCCGGAGCGCGTCCTGTTTGTACGTCTCGACGTAGCCTTCGTCCTCCAAATCCCGGAGCACGTCGTAGATCCGCGACCGCGGTACATCCGCCCGTTCCGCGAGCGACGTTGCGGACGCACTTCCCAAATCGAGGAGGGTGACGTAGGCGTCGATCTGGTACGTCGAAAGCCCCACCTCCTGAAGTCCGCGTCGAAGTTCGTCGGTGTCCATCTGTGTGTTGATTCCCATCCTATCGAGTTGAATCTTTTAGTTGACGTTCCCGATCCAGTGCCGTTTCGTCCATACGAATTCTCATATTCACTCCTGTATCAAATACGTGAGCAAGATTTATATATTTCTTATTCTTCATGGTTGAGTAGGACAGAGTTCCTATGACAGGCGATCACAAAAACGGGGAAAAAACGCGGCGTACGGTGCTACAATCTATCGGCGGAGCGGCTGGCGTGGCCGCGCTTGCCGGGTGTGTCGGAAGCCTCGGCGGCAGTAGCGGCGACGGCAAGAACAAGGACATCACGTTCTGGACGAGCAACGTCGAAAACGACCGACAGAAGGTCATCAAGAAACTTCTCAAGGCGTACGACTCGAACAACGGCGGTTCCAGCACGCTGAACGCGGTCCAAGAGGACGACCTGCCGACGCGCATCTCTTCGGCACGCGCATCAGGGACGCTCCCGACCATCGCGGATTTCGGTCTCTCGCCGATGCAGAAACTCGGTAGCGGCGGTCTTCTCTCCACGAAAGCGGCCGACGCCGTCATCGAGAACGTCGGCAAGGACAAGTTCTACAAAGGCGCGCTCGATCTGACGAAAGCGCCCGACGGCGGTCACTACTCGATTCCGATGTACGGTTGGGTCGAGGGAATGTGGTACCGAAAGAGTAGCTTCGAGGATAAGAACCTCGACGACCCGACGACGTGGGACGGCTTGATGAAGGCGGCCAAAGCGCTTCACGACCCCGATAACAATCAGTACGGTATCGTTATCGGGACGAAGAAGACGGCGTTCGCCCGCCAGTGTTTCACGCCCTTCGCCCGCTCGAACGGCGCGCGCGTCTTCGACAAGGACGGAAAGATCGTCTTCGACAGCAAGGAAATGATCGAGGCGCTCGACTTCTACGGCAAACTCTCGAAGTACACGCCGCCGGGCAAGGACACCTGGAAGACGGCGAACAACACGTACCTCAACGAGCAGAGCCACCTGATCCAGTACTCGACGTTCATCATGAGCGACCTCGTGGACAAGGGCGACGAGATGGTGAAGGACACCAAATTCGCCCCGTACGTCCAGCACAAGCGCAAGAGTTCGTTCGGGCAAATCGTCGGTCTCAACCTCTTCGAATCGGCTTCGAAGGAGCAACTGGACTACGGCAAGAACCTGGCCGAGTACCTGATGACGAAGAAGTACGTCGAATGGCTCCACATGGCCCCCGGCGGGATGAACCCCGTTCTCAAGGAAACGGCGAGCAGTTCGGAGTTCAAGGACGACGAGACGCTGAAGGCGTGGGGTTCGACGGTCGAGGACGTCTCCGCGGCCTTCGAGAACATCGAACGCTTCGGCTACGTCGACGGCAAAGCCTTCCCGGAACTCGGAAACATCACGAACAAGTTCCTCATCGCGGAGGCGATTTCAGCGCGTGACCGACGGCGAGAGCGCCGACACGGTCGCGAAGGAGCAGGCGAAGAAGATGCGGGACGCAATCGAGGAATAGTCGTCCACCATCGACCACACAAGTCCCCAATTCATTTATGAGTTTAGCAAACCGTACGAAGCTCTCGTTGGACGGCGACTACACCGTCGAGCAGAAGGAGGCGATCCTGGGCTATCTGCTCATCGCGCCAGCGTTGCTGTTGGTCGCCGGGGTCATCGTGTATCCCGTTCTCTACAACGTCTACCTGAGCTTTACGAACGTACCGCTTTCGCCCGATGCCTCGCCGACGTGGGTCGGCCTCGAACACTACCGAACCCTGCTTTCGAGCGGCGAGTTCTGGGCGGCACTGAAAACGACGGTCATCTTCACGCTGGGTAGCGACGTGCTCGCCACCGTCGGCGGCCTCGGCGTGGCGATCCTGTTCAATCGAAAATTCCGCGGCCGACGGCTCGTTCGAGGGCTGATGCTGCTGCCGTACGTCGCCCCGCTCATCGCGGTGGCGTACGTCTGGCAGTGGCTGCTCGACCCGCTGTACGGGATGATTCCGTACTTCCTGAGTCACACCCTCGGCATCTACTCCGGTGACATCGACCTGCTCAACAACGCGAAGACGGCGCTGTGGACGGTCATCGCCTTCGACGCGTGGCGCTACTTCCCGTTCGCCTTCCTGATGATAATCGCCCGCCTGCAAGCGATTCCGAGCGACATGTACGAGGCGGCGAAAATCGACGGCGCGGGCCGTATCGCCCGATTCAAGGACATCACGCTGGCCGAACTGAAGTACGTCCTCGCCACCGTCTTCCTGCTTCGCTGGATTTGGAACTTCAACAAGTTCGCCGACATCTGGCTGCTGACGAAGAAAGTGAACACGCTGTCGCTGTACGCGTACCAGACCGCGTTCGCGAACTACAATCACGGTCAGGCGGCCGCCATCGCCATGGTGCTGTTCGTCTCGCTCATGGTGTTCGTCCTCGTGTACGTGAGCTGGATTCTGGAGTGGTAACATGATAGGAACGATACTCGCTACGGTGTCCGACGGCTTTTCCAACGCCTTCGGACGAAGTCGCATCGAAACCAGCCTCTGGGAGAAGGTCGTCTTCTACGGCGCGATAGCGCTGACGATGGTCGTCTCGCTCCTCCCGTTCTACTGGATGATCGTCACGAGCTTCATGCCGGAGAGCGCGATTTACTCGCTCCCGCCGTCGTTCGTGCCACACGACCTGACGCTGAAACACTACGCGAGCGTCTTCAGTCCGGAGACGTTCCCGTTCGTGACGTACTTCAAAAACAGCCTCATCATCTCGATCATCACGGCCGGGATGT
The DNA here is from genome assembly GCF_001625445.1 of Haladaptatus sp. R4. Classification (NCBI taxonomy): domain Archaea; kingdom Methanobacteriati; phylum Methanobacteriota; class Halobacteria; order Halobacteriales; family Haladaptataceae; genus Haladaptatus; species Haladaptatus sp. R4. Next base: position 17,391 of record NZ_LWHG01000008.1, read on the forward strand.
CGGTCGTGGTCGCCACGTTCGGCGCGTACAGTTTCGCCCGCCTGAACTACCCCGGACGGGGACTGTTCTCGCGCGGCGTCCTGCTCGTGTACATGTTCTCGGGCATCCTGCTGGTCGTCCCGCTGTTCCAGATCATCGTCTGGATCGGTCTCGTGGACAACCTCGGCAGTCTGGTCATCACCTACCTCGTCCAGACGCTGCCCGTGTCGCTGTACATGCTCGGCAACTACTTCCGAAGCGTCCCGCCGGAGATAGAGGAGGCGGCGATGATGGACGGCTACTCGCGGCTGGAAGTCATCTTCCGCATCACGCTCCCGCTCTCGGCACCCGCCATCGTGGCCGTGTTCATCTACACGTGATGATCGCGTGGGAACGATTACCTCTTCGCCAGCATCTTCCTCAGCACCCGCACGAACTTCACGCTTCCAATCGGTCTGGACGCGCTCTCGTCCGGGTTCCACCAAGTGTGGGGACAGATCATGGCCGCATCGCTGCTGACCAGCGTTCCCATCATCATCATGATCGTTTACCTAGAGAAGTACATGGTCGAGGGACTGACCTTCGGGTCGGTGGAGGGCTGATTCGTGTCCTCCGAGATAGAGACCACGGAGAAATCGGCACCTGACACCAGCGCCGAAATCGAGACGGAACAGGCCGGGATCGACCTCTCGGACCTGCGGAAGTCGTACGGCGACGTGCTGGCGGTCGAGGGACTCGACCTCGAAATCGAACCGGGCGAGTTCCTCGTCCTGCTCGGGCCGTCGGGGTGTGGAAAGTCCACGACGCTCCGCATGATCGCCGGACTGGAGACGCCCACCGGCGGCTCCATCGAAATCGGCGACGAGGAGGTAACGAGAACCCTCCCGCAGAAACGCGGCCTCTCGATGGTGTTCCAGAGCTACGCGCTCTACCCGCACAAGACGGTTGAGGGGAACCTCGAATTCCCGCTCGGCAAGATGGACCTCTCGGACGAGGAGAAGACGGCGAAGGTCGAGCGAACGGCGGAGATGCTCGAAATTTCCGACCTGCTCGACAAGAAACCCGGACAACTCTCCGGCGGCCAGCGACAGCGCGTCGCGGTCGGCCGAACCATCATTCGTGAGCCGAAGGCGTTCCTGATGGACGAACCGCTGTCGAATCTGGACGCGCAACTCCGCGTTCGGACGCGGTTCGAGATTCGGGAACTCCAGCAGGAACTCGGGACGACGACGGTGTACGTCACCCACGACCAGGAGGAAGCCATGAGCGTCGCCGACCGCATCGCCGTCATGAACGACGGCGAACTCCAGCAGGTCGGGACGCCCGAGGAGATATACAAGACGCCGGAGAATGCGTTCGTCGCCGGGTTCATCGGCAATCCGCCGATGAACTTCTTCGACGTTTCCGTCGGCATGGGCGTGGAACTCCTGCCGAACGGCGACACTGCGACCCTCGACACGTCGCTCCCCATGGACACCGAGACGCTCGGAGTCCGTCCGGAGGACGTGCATCTCCTCTCGACCCCGGCGGTGGACGTGGCGAACGTCTCCCGACCGGACCCGAGAAACCTGACGAACGCCATCGAGTGCGAGGTGACGGTCATCGAACCGCTCGGCAACGCGTACGAACTCGAACTCGCACGCGGGGACGACACCTTCATCGCCCGCCTGCGGGCGCTTCCGGAGGACGTGTCCATGGGTTCGACGGTCGAAGTCGCCTTCGACCGCACTGAACTCCACGTGTTCGGCGCGACGGGGGAGGCGATTCGATGAATCGAACTGCTGATCGTAACCACGGAGGTGAGACGAATGGCGACGCTTGAACTGAACGAGTTGACGAAGATATACGACGACGCACAGGGCCGCGAGGTCGCGGTCGATTCGCTCGACATCGACATCGAGGACGGGGAGTTCCTCGTCCTCGTCGGGCCAGCGGGTGTGGAAAGTCCACGACGCTCCGGATGCTCGCCGGGCTAGAAACCGTGACGGACGGCACCATCGAAATCGGTGGGACCGAAGTCCAACATCTCGCCCCGAGCGCGCGCTCGATCGGCCATGGTGTTCCAGAGCTACGCGCTGTACACCAAGATGACCGCCCGTCAGAACATGGCCTACGGGCTGAAACACTCGACCGATCTGAGCAAGGCAGAACGGAACCGCGAGGTCGAGGACATCGCGGAACTGCTCGACATCACCGAACTGTTGGACGACAAACCCGACGAGATGAGCGTGCGGCAAAAACAGCGCGTCGCGCTCGGCCGCGCCATCGTCCGCGACCCGGACGTGTTCCTGCTGGACGAACCGCTCTCGAACTTGGACGCGAAGCTTCGGGCGCGGATGCGGACCGAACTCCAGCAGTTGCAGACCGACCTCGACGTCACGGCCGTCTACGTCACCCACGACCAGACGGAGGCGATGACGATGGCGACCGCATCGCCGTCATGAACGACGGCGAACTCCAGCAGGTCGCGCCGCCGGAGGTCGCCTACGACCACCCGGCGAACGAGTTCGTCGCCACGTTCCTCGGCAGTCCCTCGATGAACACCTTCGAGACGGTCGCCGTCGAGAACGGCGACGAGATCGAGTTCCGCCACGACGGGACGACGCTCGCGGCGGTTCCGCACGACACGGTCGAGTGCGCCGACGGCGAACCGATGACGCTCGGCCTTCGACCGGAGGACGTTCGACTGTCGGACGACCCGACGGACGGGACGTTCGCGGCCGACGTGACCGTCTCGGAGTACCAAGGCAACGATAATTTCATCCATCTATCGGTGGAAAACCACGACCTGATGGCGCGCGTTCCCTCGGACGTCTACCCGAACCCCGACGAGACGCTCGGCGTGACGGTCTCCCCGCGGGACGTGTACCTCTTCGACGCGGACAGCGGTATCGCGCGCAAGACACGCGGTCTCCCCGACGAACAGCCCCCCAAACCATCGGTTTCCAACCCATAAATGGCAGAAAACACGACAGATACGACGCTCCACGATTCGCCGACGACAGCCCTCGACGACCCGACGTTCCACCTCGACGTGTTGGACGACCTCGACCTACCCGGCCGAGTGTGAAGGGTCGGTCCCGCTCGCGAGCGACCCGGACGACCGCTACCCTTACGCCTATCCGCGCGACATCGCGTGCATCACGAAGGCGTGGCTTCACGCAGTCGAAGCGGACGGTCGCCCCGGCGAATGTCAGGAGAACATCCTCGGTGCCGCACGGTTCTTCCTCGCCGCGCAGGACGACCGAGGGCGCTGGCGACAGCGGTACGCGCTCGACGGCACCGACAAGGGAATCTATCAACAGGAGGACAACGTCGGACACGGCCTGCACGTTCTCTCACACGCGGTGTTCGCGCTCGACGCGACGGACTCGCTGGAGACGGCCAACCCTGCATTCCGGCAGGACATCATCGACGCGACGGAGCGGGCCGTCTCGCACGTTCAGGACGAACTCTTCGACCCGAACGCCCACCTCGTCGAGAGCACGACGAGCATCCACGAGGGGCGCATCGAATCGGGCTACACGCTCTGGGTGAACTGCGTCTTCGTCGCCGCCCTGCGCGGTATCGAACGCGCGCTCTCGCTCCTGCCGGAGGATTCGGAGACGGTCGAGGACCACATCGCAAGATTCCGATCTCACCTCGAAGGCGGCGTGAAACGCTCGTTCACGAGTCCAGCGCAGGTGCCCCGGCGGTACACGCCGGACGGAAAACTCGACGTCCGACCCGACGTGACGCTGTTCGCGCCGTTTTACTTCGGCCTCCAAGACCTCTTCGGGGACGCGCTTCACGAGGCGGCCAACCGCTCCGCGACCGCGCTCGAAGACCCGGAAATAGGCGGCATTCAGCGATTCATGGGCTTCTACCGCGACTTCGACGTGCACCAGCACGGCGGCAACGGGCCGTGGTTGCAGTACACGGCGTGGCACGCACAGTACCGATTCGCCAACGGCGAGACCGACCGCGGAAACGACGTGTTGGCGACCATCGCGTCCTACGCCAACGCCGAGGGGCACATCCCGGAACACCTGACGACCCGACGACGCTTCGAGGCGTTCGTGGAGAACGAGTGGAGTACGGGATTGGACTTCGAGAAGGAGTTCGACGAGGACGTGTTGCGCGACGTGTCCTTCGACTTCGTCGCCGAGGAACTGGGCCACATGCAGGAGGCCTACAGCGACCTCGAAGCCCAGACGGCGGATCGAGACGTTGTCCGGTTCGCCATGCCGCTGGCGTGGTGTCACGCGGAGTATCTGACCGCACTGTTGACCCGTGACGCCGCCGAAGCGTAATTGAAACGACGCTCCCATTTTCCCATAATCCATGACTCACGACCATCCAGACTCGCCGACGCCGGAACAGGTCGCGCTCGACTGCCTGCACGCGGGTATCGACGCCGCACATCCACGACACGTCGTGCGCCGAAAGCTCTCGCGCGACGGAAGCGTCCTCACCGTCGACGGCGAATCGTTCGACCTCGATTCGTTTTCGACCGTGCTCGTCCTCGGCGGTGGCAACGCCGCTGGGGAGATGGCGGCCAGCCTCGAAACCACCCTCGGAGACTATCTCTCGGGCGGTATCGTCGTCACCGACACGCCCGCCGAAACGGAGACGGTCGAGGTGCGCCCCGGCGACCACCCGCTGCCGAGCGAACGGAACCGCGATGCGACGGAAGACATCCTCTCGGCCGCCGAGGAGGCCGACGACGAAACGCTCGTCATCGCGCCGATTTCGGGCGGCGGCAGCGCGCTCCTGTCCGCACCCGCGGAAGGAATCTCGCTCGATTCGTTCCGCACCGTGACCGACGGACTGCTCCGCTCCGGCGCGGACATCCACGACATCAACACCGTTCGGCGGGCGCTGTCGAGCGTGAAGGACGGCGGCCTCGCCGAGGCCGCCGCCCCCGCTCGGGTGGTCGGACTGGTCGTCAGCGACGTGATCGGCGACGACCCGGCGGTCGTCGCCAGCGGGCCGACGTATCCGAGCAGAGCGAGCGCCGAGGACGCGAGCGCTATCCTGAGCGAGTTCCTCGACGAGGTTCCGGCGGACATCGAAGCCGCGCTCGAAACGCTCGAATCGGCGGCAGTACCATCGGAATCGGCGGCGTCGCCTCCGGCGACTGCCGCGATTCGGAGAACGGGACCAGCGATTCGGGGGTCGAGAACGTGACGAACTTCGTCCTCGCGGACAACTGGACGGCCATCGATGCGGCCGCGGAGCGGGCGCAGGAGATGGCGTATTCGACGCTCGTCCTCTCTTCACGAATCGGCGGCGAAGCCGCCGAGGTCGGCCGCACCCACGCCGCCATCGGCGGCGAATGTGCGGCGACCGGCAATCCGATCCAGCCACCCGCGGTAATTCTGTCGGGCGGCGAGACGACCGTCACCGTGGATGGTGACGGCGTCGGGGGGTCCGAACCAGGAGTTCGCGCCTCGGCGCGACGCGCGAAACGAAGGGTCCGACATCGTCGTCGCGGGCGTCGATACCGACGGGTTGGACGGAAGCACAGACGCCGCGGGTGCGCTCGTGGACGGCGAAACCGTCCCGCCAGAGGACCGCGCCGCGGCGCGGGCGGCGCTGCGAGACCACGACACGTATCCGTTTTTGGACGAGCGTGACGCGCTGATCGAAACCGGCGAGACGGGAACCAACGTCAACGACCTGCGGGTCGTGGTCGTCGGGCGAGCGGACGAGGAGAACTCTCCCAAATGAATCACAGGTACGGACTGAATCAGGCCGGGTTTCCGGCGTCGGAAATCGAAGCGACGTGCGAAATCCTCGCCGATGCCGGATACGACGGCGTCGAACCGAACTATCGAAAGGGCGGATTGCTGACGACGGCGGACGGCCGCGAACGCGTTCGAGCGGCCGCAGACGAGAACGGCCTCACCGTTCCGGCCGTCTCCACCACGCTCCACTGGGAGTACCCGCTGTCGAGTGCGGACGACGAGAAACGGGAGCAAGGAATCGACATCGCGTGCGAGATGGTGGACGCGGCGGCGACCCTCGACGCGGACGAGATTTTGCTCGTTCCGGCACGCATCCTCCCCGGCGCGGACTACGACGCCGACTACCGACGGGCGGTCGAATCCGTCCGCGAAATCGCGGGATACGCGGCGGACGCCGGGGTCGGCGTCGCCGTCGAGAACGTCCAAAACGACTTCCTGTACTCCCCCCGCGAGTTCGTCGAATTCCTCGAAGCCGTCGAGGATTCCGGGGCGATTTCGGCGTACTTCGACGTGGGCAACGGCTTCCGCTGGGGGCTACCGGACCGCTGGATTCGGGGACTCGGCGACTGGATTTCGAAGGTCCACGTCAAGGACTGGCTGACGGACGCCCACCGACCGACGTACCTGTTGCAGGGCGACATCGACTGGGACAGCGTCGTCGCCGCGCTCTCCGACGTCGGCTACGACGGTTGGATTTCCGCCGAGATTCCGCCTTACAACTCCGCGCCGCACCGGATGCCGCCCGACGAACTCGACACCATGCGGTACCTGTTCGAACCGAGCGACTGACCACCGAAAACCAATTTCAACATCACACAATGACACGCACAATCGTCGTAGACCCGCTGTTCGAGGACGTCTGGCCGCTCGCGGCCGACCACCTGCACCACCTTTGGACCGAATCCGGGGACGAAGTCGAGTTCGTTCGACTCCCCGAGGAGAGAGAAACCGGCCTCGCGGCGGCCGTTTCCTCGCCCGAATCCGTCGAAAAACTCGTCTCGCTCGGCGTGCTGGCGTCCGAGGACGACCTCGCCGAATTCACGAACCTGCGGGAGGCGTTCGTGATGACCGACTCGATGTACAACGCCGACGAGGAACTCTCGGAGTACCTCACCGACCGCGGCGTGACGGTTCACGATCACACGAACGAGGGGTTCTGGAGCGAATCCGTGTCCGAGTTCGGCCTCGGACTCACCATCGACGCGCTTCGCCAAATTCCGCAGAAACACGCGGCGATGGCGGAGAGCCACGAACCGTGGGACATGGACCAACTGGACAACGAAATCCCCGGTGCGCGGGGACACCAGTTCGCCGACGACCCGAACTACGTGAGCGGAACGGTCGCGCGAAAGCGCGTTCGCGTCGCCGGAATCGGCAACATCGGGAGTCGCTACGCGGCGGCGACGGACCACCTCGGCGCGGACGTGGCCGCCTACGACCCGTTCGCGGACGAACCCTGTTTCCACAGCACCGGCGCACGGCAGGTGTACAGCATGGAGGAACTCGTGAGCGACGCCGAAATCTTCGCGCCGACGATTCCGCTGACTCCCGTGACGAAGGGCGTCATCACCGCCGAGCACATCCACGGGCTTCCCGAGGGATCGATCCTCGTGCTCATCACGCGGGCCGGAATCTGCGACATGGACGCCGTCCGGGAGCGCGTGCTCGCCGACGAAATCGTCCTCGCCGCCGACGTGTGGGACGAGGAACCGCTCCCCATCGATGACCCGCTGCTCGACCGCCACAACGTCGTGCACACGCCCCACATCGCGGGGCGGACCCGCGACGCGAACGAGCGCTGGGCCGAACACCTCGACGCGCATTTCGGTTCGGTCTAGCGAAAGCAAAAAGCCAATTCCCCGCCCTCGAAACAAAGAGACGGTCCGAACCACGAACCATGGCAACCCATACTACATTTCACGATTCACAGCGGCTCAGACAGGAGATACTCCGCGTCCTGAACTTCTACTATCCCGACTGCATCGACACCCGCTACGGTGGATACATCGCGCAACTGGACGAGCGAGACGGGTTCGTCTACGACGGCCACACGAAACACCTCGTCGCCACCGCGCGCGCGGTTCACAATTTCAGCGTCGGCGCGCTCCTCGACGGACCGGTCTGGTGTCGGACGGCGGCCGAACACGGACTCGCCTTCCTCTCGAATCACCAGTGGGACGCCGAGAACGGCGGGTACGATTGGCTCCTCGAAGGTCGGGAAACGGTGGACGACACGCGGTTCTGCTGCGGTGACGCGTTCGTCGTTCTCGCCAGCGCGCGGGCGCTCGAAGCCGGAATTCCGGGTGCGGAAGCCGAACTCGAACGGGGCGTCGAAACCATCGACCGTCACTTCTGGGAACCCGAACACGGGATGTACGCCGACCGCGCCGACGGGGAGTGGAACGAAGTCGTCCCGTACCGCGGGTTGAACGCGAACATGCACACCTGCGAGGCGATGCTCGTGGCCTACGAGGTCACCGGAAACCCCGACTACCTCGACCGGGCGTACTCCATTGCGGAGGGAATCGTCCGCGACCTCGCGGCCGAAACGGACGGCAAGTTGTGGGAGCACTACGATTCGAACTGGGCGCACGACATGGCCTACAACGAGGACCAACCGCGCCACCAGTTCCGCCCGTGGGGCTACCAACCGGGCCACCACCTGGAGTGGTCGAAACTCCTCTCGCACCTCGCCGAGTTCAGGGACGAGAACTGGATTCGGACCTCGGCGCGCGACCTGTTCGACCACGCGGTCGAAATGGGCTGGGACGACGAGAACGGCGGGTTCTACTATACCGTGGAGGCGGACGGGACGCCCGTCGTCGCGGACAAATACGGCTGGGCGGTCACGGAGGGTATCGGGGCGGCGGCCCGCCTCGGGGGGACCGACGGACGGAGTATCTGGACTGGTACGACCGACTGTGGGAGTACGCCCGGGAGAACTTCGTCAATCCCAAACACGGCAACTGGTTCGAGCGACTGAACCGGACGAACGACCGCGACGACCCGAACCGCGGCGTCGCGGTCGAACCGGGCTACCACCCCATCAGCAACATGTTCGCCGCGATGGACGTTGTGCGTCGTTCGGGTTAGTTTACCCTCGTTTTCGCTGCCGACGCGCGAGTGGGTTTATCATGTTGGATGACGACTAGGAACGTATGCGTTCCATTCGCCTTACACGCGCGTTGAGTCGTGCTCGTCACGCCGCCATCGGTGCCGCCATCGGCGGCGCTATCGGCGGCTTCATCAGCAAAAACGCGGCAAGTACCGGCGGCGCACTCGGTGCCTTCGCCGGTGCGACGATCGGAGAGACGCGGGTAACCGCCCGCTCGCGCATCGATCAGGTCAAAGAACGGAGGAACCCGGAACAGGCGGAACAGTAACGGCCGGAACACCAACGGCCAGTCCCAAACGGTTTCCCCCGGACGCCCGAACGAGTTCGTATGGGCCGGGAAGACGACGTCGCGCTGTCTGTCGCGGAGTTCGTGGACTACTGTGAGACGCAGGCGGGGTTGCTGATGGGAAACGTCGAAACGATGACGACGGAAGCCGACGCGTTGCTGGACGACATCGACGACAGAGTGTCGGAGGTGCGCGCTCGGTTGGAAGACAGCCCCGAGGACGTCGAAACGGCGGAGCACCCGCCATCGACGGATGGTCCCGAAAGAGAAGTCGATACCGCGGCGGTGACCGAACTGGAGCGTGAAATCGAAGAGACGCAGGCCGTCGTGGAAGCCAAGCGCGCACGGATCGTGGCGTTTCGGGAGTTAGCGGACGGCTACGGGTCCCTCGCCGATGACCTCCGCTCCGAGGTGGACGACGGACGCGAAGCGTTGGACCGTGTCGTCCGGTTCGAGGCCGACGCGGACGCGCCGGTGTACTTCGACGACCGACAGACGGTGTACGAGGCCGCTACGTCGGAGGAATCGAGGGACAAGTAACCGTCCGCGGTCACGCGAACGGTTTCCGATGCGAGAGCGTCGTCGAGCGGACGAATTCTCGCGAGGAGTTCATATTTATTTTGTGAACCTAATAGAAGGATAAAAGCTGGTGGACGAACAAACGTGATGCAATGTCGCTACACAACCAACGGCAATACAATGGTTATTTTCCAAGTCGGCGACACAAGTACGTAGCGATCGCCACGTTCGCCGTCGTTGGGTTTTGGGGCTACTGGTCATTTGTGCGCGGCGTCGTCTTCGCAACGATGTATGTCGTTGCGTTCGGTCTGTTCGGGATTTTGTTCGTACTACTCTGGGAGTGATCGACGGCAGTCGGGGCGAGCGGAACGCGAGTCCCCAACGCGTCGAATAACACCCTCTCAGGCGACTTCGGTCCGGATTTTCCCGTCCTCCAACCGAACGACCGTGTCGAACCGCGGTTGCAGTTGCATGTCGTGGCTGATGACGACGAGCGCGGTTTCGGCCGTTTCCTGCAGTCGGAACAATAGATCGAGCACCTGCGTGGTCGTGTCGGGGTCGAGTTGGCCAGTCGGTTCGTCGGCGAGCACGATGGCGGGGTGGTTCGCCAGCGCGCGGGCGATGGCCACGCGCTGTTTTTCCCCGCCCGAGAGCGTCGCGGGATACTGGTCCGCGCGGTCCTCGATTTCGAGTCTGGAAAAGAGCGTTTCGAGCCATTCCTCGTCCCGCGTTCCGGTGTGGTCCTGCGGGAGGGCGGCGTTCTCCCACGCGGTCAAATCCTCGATGAGCTGAAAGTCCTGAAAGATGAAGCCGAGCGTCTCACGGCGCAACTTGGCGCGTTTTCGTTCGGGAAGTTCGGCGGTGTCCTCGCCGCGGATGCTGACCGTCCCGCTCGTCGGCGTGTCGAGCAGGCCGAGTACGTTGAACAGCGTCGTCTTCCCCGCCCCGCTCGGCCCCTGTACGAGGAGTTGGGCGTCCGTCGGAATCGACATCGACACGTCCTCGATAACGTCCCGTCCCCCCCGAGCGACACGGACTGAATCCGCGTCCAGCACGGTTTCGGTCATGGTATCACCCCTACAATCGTTCCCCCCAACTTTCTTCCGGTTCGATGGGGGTCGTTCCGCGCTGAACCGCCGTCGGTTCGGAGACGAGGTAGGGCATCGCCGCGATGAGGACGCTCAGACACATCAACACCAGTGCGCTCCCGGCCGCGAGCAGGAGAATCGGGAGCGGAATCTGCGGCGAGAGTCGGACGCCGAAGACGGTGAACAACCCGGCGAGTGCGAGGAGTCGTAACGTCAACAGCGCGGCGATGATGGCGACGATGATGGCCGGAATCGAGAGACGACAAGCGTCGGTGAGCAGGATTCGAACCAACCGCAACCGGTTCGCGCCGGTCGCTCGATAGACGCCGACGGCGCGGCGGCGCGCGTGGACGGCTTGCGCGAACGTCGCCGTCGTCCCGCCGACAGCGGTCAATCCGGCCAGCACGACCATCACCAGCAAGAGGAGGTTGAAGTTCCCGAACACGCCGCGGACCGCCCCGCCGATTCCGGATCCGCTGGAGTAGTCGGTGTTTCGGGCGAGCGTCGAGAACGTGGGCGTCGCCGTGGACGGTGAACGAATCCGTCGCAATCGTTCGGCCGTCGGTGACCACTCGAACCGAGTAGTTACCCGGCGACAACATATCGTTCGAGTCGGATGCGGCCGTTCCGGAAGCGTCGGCGGACCCCCCGAGTTGCCTCGTCGTGACGACCGACTCGTAGGGTGGAATCGAAACCTCCCGCGACACCGTGGTCGTCCGCGTGACGAGCGAGATGTTTCGCGTGATCGGTTGACTCCACGGATTGAACAGGACGATATTCGCGGTCGGGTGTGACATGGTGCTCACGTCCGTCGAGGTGACGTCGACGGTTCCCATGGGCGAACGTGCCGCACCCGAAGCGACGGTAATCGACGACTTGTTCACCCGATTTCCCTTCTCGACGGTCAGATTGTAGGTGCCTTCCCGACCCGGCAGATGGACGAGCGCGATACCGTCCTCGTTCGTGGTCGTGGTTCGGTCCCCGATTCGAACCGTCGCACCCGAGACGTTCGCGCCGCTTTCCGTTCGAACAGGTACCGCCATCGTTCCGTTTGGCGGTGCCTGTGACGGCAGGGAAGGAACCGCCAACGGAGAATGACGGTACACGTCCACGGACTGCGTGTACGACCCGACTCGAAGCGTCTGACTTCCGACCGTCGAGGCCGAGACGTTCATCCGTACCGTCCGCCGCTCACCGCCGTCGAGCGTGACGGTTCGGGATTTCGAGGTGGAACCGAATCTGGCCGTCAGCGTCCGGGTTTGTGCCGTCGAGCGGGCGTTCCTGATATCGATTCTGACCGGTATTCGATGTCCGCGAATGGCGGAACTGGGAGCGGAAACGCCGCTGACGATGACGTCGGGAGCGTCCGATTGGGACCGCGAGAGACGCGAACCCTCCCCCTTCGTCCGGATGAACTGGACGGTTCCGGGGTCCGTCGAGAGGTCGTGTGCGGTCGAGAGCGGCACGATCAGTTGGTCGTCCCCTATCCCATCCGCCGTGAACTCCCCGGTTATCGTGACCTGCGTGAACGCGGGCGAGGACGCACCGCCGAGGGTGACCGAGTCACCGACTCCGAGACCCAACGTTCGCGCGAGGTCGCGGCCGATGACGGCTTCGTACTTGTGTTTCGGCGGACGACCCGCGACGAGAGTAGCGTCCGACACCGCCGCGAACGACCGCCAGTCCGCCCCGCGTGCCAAGTACGGTTGCCCGTTCCGGACCTGGACGACGATGATTTCGGGACTGGCCTTCACGCCCTGGTCCCGGAGCAAGTCCGCGTATCCGGCGTCGATCCTGCTCGCCATCGGGTACGGCGCGCCGGGTTCGGTTATCGTCCCGCCAGACGTCTTCGCGAGCGGCGCGAGGACGCCCACCAGCGACCCGACGAGGAGGACCACGAGGACGAAAATCGTGAGTATCGTCGCCGCCGGAACGACCGCCCGCCAGCGGAGGACGGTCGTATCGACCAGCGTTCGCAATCGCTGCATCGGCCGTTTACCGGTTCGTTTCGGCTTCGAAACCGGAGTGTACGCCTGTTTGAGGCGGGACGGAGGCGTGATCGTCGCCGGGCGAACCGCGAGAACGCCCGCGCCGGAACCGGCGAACAACAGGACGGCGAGACCCGGAACGATGATGCGGAGCACGGCCGGACTCACCGTCGGCGCGAGCGAAATCCGGAGACCGACGATGATCGCGGCGTTGACGACAGCGCTGGTGACGATGACGCCGAGCGCGTAGCCGAGCGCGATTCCGACCACCGTGAGCAAGCCTGCACGGACGCCGAAGGTCACCAACAGTCTCCGCGGCGTTCCTCCCGTCGCACGGACGACTTCGATGGCGTCCAGTCGGTCGCGAACGCTCATTCGGGTGACGTTGTAGACGACCACGAGGACGAGGAACGCCGCCGCCGAGGACGGCCAACCCCAACAGGGAAACCACGCCCTGCATTCCGGCGATGAAGTACCGATAGAGTCCGGGCGTGATGATCCTCGTTCCCGAACGAAGCCGATCCCCCCCGTTCGACGCGGACGTCGTGTGGACGACGTACGCGTCCGTCGTTCCCAACGACCGGACCGTGGCTGGCTTGCCGATGTACCACGAATGCGGGAAGACGGACTTTTCGGTCGAAGTCGGGGCGACCGAAACGGTCTCGGTGTGATTGGTTCCGACGAAGCGTTGCTGGGTCCGGTCCCCGACCGGACCGGCGAACGTCGCGTTCGACGGTGGCTGTGGAAACCGCGCCTCCCGCCACGAGACGGAGACCTTTTTCAGAACGGTCGGCGCGTCCGGTGGCACGCCGACGACGTACTCGGTCGTCCCGTTCCGCTTCACGGCGGCGACTGGGAGTACGATGTCGTCGTCGTTCGTGGCCGCGGCATCCGCCGCGGCCACCGAATCATAGTGAGTGACGTCCATCGAGTCGTTGAACCCCGACGAAATCGCCGAGGTCTGGGTGTTCGCGGCGACCAGCAAGAGCGTCGTCCCGACGAGAAAGGCGGTCGCTACCGCGATGATGACGATGGTCAGTCTGTCACGACGTGACCACTGCGTACAGAGTTTCCACCGATACCCCATTCGAAATCCGTCGTTCGTGGTGTTATCCCGAGCGCAAAGGGTATTGGCTGCCTACGAATCGGAAACGGGTTCGTATCGATTCGTCGCCCGTGTCAGCCCTCGACAACTACTGCATCAACGAGTGTTTTACGTGGTTCTCACCGATTGTGGGGTATGGACACCGGCGAACTCAAAGCGGTCCTCGAAAGTGCGGGGTTGTCCCAGTATCAGGCGAACGCGTACGTGACCCTCCTCGAACACGGGTCGGCGTCCGCCAGCGACCTCGCCGACGCCAGCGGCGTTCCGGGACCGCGAATCTACGACGTGCTGCGGGATTTGGAGGACGAGGGGTACGTGGTAACCTACGAGCAGGACCGACTGTATGCGCGGGCGACCGACCCGGAGGAGGCGCTTTCGGGATTACGGGCGCAGATCAACCAGTACGAAACCGCCGTCGATGAGATTCAGCATCGATGGCAGGAACCGGACTCGAACGACCACGAGATCACGCTCATCCGGCGATTTCGAACGGTGTTGGACCGCGCTCGTGCCGACATCGAGAGCGCCGAGCGACACGTCCAACTCGCCGTCGCGCCGGAGCAGTTCATCGAACTGCGGCCGCTCCTCGCCGACGCCCACGACCGCGGCGTCTACATCCAAATCTCGCTCTACGTTCCGCCGGACGAGGACCTGCCGTTCGAGGAATCGGCCTTCGAGGGAACGTGCACCGAGGCGCGCCGCCGCGAACTCCAGAACGCGTTTTTCCTGCTGACCGACCGGACGCGACTCTGCTTTGCGCCACACGTCGATTCGTCGCGGGAGTACGGGGTGCTCGCCCAGGACCGGGACACGGCGTACGTGTTCCACTGGTTCTTCCTGACGTGCCTGTGGGAAGTGTACCCGCCCATCCACGTTCGACCGTGACGACGGGCCGCCGTTCGTCTTCGTGGCGATACGCGAATGCATCCGGTTCATCGAACCGTTGCTGTCCGATGGTGCCACGATTGCCGCCAGTGTTGAAGGTTACCACACCGGGTCGGGTCGGGAACGAACCCTTTCGGGGACGATTACGGGCGTCGATATTACAGGAGAAGGTGACCGCGACGGTCCGATAACGCTCGCCCAACTGGCGGGGCGGGCATCGTTCGTCCTCGAACCGACGAGGGTAGCTTCACCATCGGCGGCGAAGGGGCGGTGATCGAGGATATCGGCGCTGATCGGATCACCATCGAAGCGATCGACGGGGTGGCGAGCGAGAGCGAACCATGAGGTTTCGGAAAAATTCGAGAGATATCCGCAGGATACAGAATGGAGAGTCCAGGCTCTCCAAGTACAACGACAGTAGTTAGAAAAATTGACAAAATATATCCCTTCTCGTATAGTGCGTTTCTCGTGATGGAACGGGTAGCAACTATCGACGAGTGCGTTTTGGGCGGTTCGGAGTGGAGTTGAATGGATAACCCGGGGGAGAAATCCCAAGCCGGGACGGGTGTTCTGGCGAGATTCGGCGGCGAGTTCGACGGGCGAAAAGCACGGTTTCAGCTGTTGTTCTTCGTGCAGTTCGCGGCCGGGTCCGGCATCATCGTCTTTCGGAACGTCTACCTCGACGGGATGGGCATGTCGGGAGCCGAAATGGGGGTGATCGGTTTCCTCATGCTGGCGACCGGGGTCGCGGTGCAACCGCTGTGGGGCCTCGTCACCGACTACTGGCACATCGAGCGCGCGATTCTCGTCGTCGGGGCGCTCGTCTCCGCGGTCGCCCTGTTGACCTATCCGTTCGGGGCGAGCCTGACGGACCCGTTCACGATCATCGCCGTCGGGACGGCCGTTTTCTCGGCGTTCCGAGCGCCCATCGTCCCCATCGCGACCGGGATGGTTCTCTCCCGAGGGTACGACTTCGGGCATATTCGGAGCTTCGGGTCCCTCGCGTTCGGTATCGGGAGTCTCGGAGTCGGGTTGGTGGTTGCGGCGGCCGGACTCGTCTCGATAGTGTACATCTACATCGGCGGAATGGTCGTCCTGATGGCAGTCGCGTGGTCCCTGTCGGACGGGTCGGCGGCCCCCGGCGACGCGGACGATGACACCGACGACCCGTCGATAGCCCGTGCGGTGAAAGCGCTCGTGACGAACTGGAACTTCATGGTCGTCGTCACGGCCATGTTCCTGTTCCGACTGTCGTTCATGGGCGGCGAAGCGTTCCTCTCGGTGTACATGCGAGCGGTGCACGCGAGCCTCGTCGTCGGCCCGTGGTCGCTGTCGCCGGACGGCCTGACCGGCCTCGTGTGGGCGTTAAACACGGGGTTAGAGGCGGGTGCGTTCGTCTACGCTGCCCGTCTCGGCCTCTCGTATAAATGGCTGCTCGTGTTCGGTGGCACGATGGTCGGAATTCCGAACGTCGTCTACGGGGTGACGACCGACCCGTTGCTGATCCTCGCGGTACAGGCGTTCGGCGGAATCGGCTTCGCCCTGCTCAGCCTCGGTGCAGTGAATCTCGTTCACGCAGTCGCCGCGGAGCGGATACAATCGAGCGCCCAGACGTTTCTCAGCGGGTTGAGTCTCGGACTGGGGGGCGCAATCGGTCAGGTGATCGCCGGGCACCTCCTCGACACCGTCGGCGTGCAGGAAATGTACCTCGTCATCGCCGTCGTCGGCTTCCTCGGTGCCGCCGTCGGTCTGCTCGTCACCCATCGCGGTCGGTTGAATGCGAGCGAGGCCGCGGCGTAACCGGCGACAGGATTGGTTCCCCCTTGAACGACCTGCAAGGATAGCCCGGTCGGCTAAGGAAGACGGTGCCGATTCGAGAACAATGAGTCACCGTCGAACGACCGAAGCGGAGCAGTCCGGGACGATGGACGACGGAGTGCCGCGGCGAGCGCTCGTCGCGGCGGGAATCGTCGGGTTCGGATTCAGCGGACTCATCGACGTGTTGTTGCTCCACCTGGTTTTGCAGTGGCACCACCTGCTCTCGGGCCTGTATCCGCAGACGACCATGTCCGGGCTTCGAACGTTCGTCCTCGCGGACGGCGTCTTCTCGATCGCCATGGTCGTTATCATGGGAATTGGGGGCGGACTCCTCTGGAAAGCCGAGCGGCGTGCGGCGAGTCCGTTACCCGTCCGACCGATTCTCGGGTCCATCCTCGTCGGCCTCGGCGCGTTCGACCTCTACGACGCGCTCGTGGACCACATCCTGTTGGGACTTCACCAACCGCTCTCGCAAGGCGGGGCGTACAACCCACACTGGATCGTCGTCAGCCTGCTCTTCATCGGCGCCGTTGGTACGTCTACCGAACGCGCTCGTCCGAGACGCACGAATCGCCCTCGGAGAACGTCTGATCGGAATCCACGATGGTAGTTCAACCGCTACAACCGATTCCGCTTCACGCGGTTCCATCGTCGCCGCCCACGCCGGTCCCCCACTGGGTCGTGTTGATGGTCGCGGTCCCGCTCCTGTGGGCCGTCATCGCTGGCGGCGTACTGGTGGTCGATGCGATGTTCGAGCGACTAGCCCGAACCGAGTGAGATCACTCCTCCACGGTGACCGAAACCCCGAGCGGGACGTAGGCGTTGTTTCCGTACCCCTTCTCGTTCCACGGATACTTCCCGCCGGAGATTCCGCGGAGCTTTTCGTCCGGCGTCGAGACGGTCGCGGTTGCTCCCGTCCCTCTTCGTCAGTCGCCCGCGAGAGGAGCGTGTGCTGGCCCGGACTCGCGTCCCAGACGTAACGGAACTTCCGGACGGCGTGGCGACCGAGGTCGGACGTCGAACGTCGCTTCGTCCCACGTTTCGCCGCCGTCGACCGATAGTTCGACGCGCTCGACGGCGTCGTCGCCCGCCCACGCGACGCCCGTGATTTCGACTCGCCCGTCCGACGACAGTGTGGCCTCCTCCGCGGGCGACGTGATGAGCGATTTGACGAGTTGGTCGAAGAGGTAGGCGTTCCGTACCTCCTCGGGATTTCGCAGTTGCTCGTACGTACTGAACGTCCCGACCGACTCGTGGCGCTCCGGTTCGTCGTCCTGTGCCGGAACGATCCGATAGGAGGACTGCTGGTACTCCGTGTAGTCGTGACCGTCCCGCGATTCCCACTCCTCGCCCACCACCATCGTCTCCATGACGTGGATTCGATCCACCCATTTCACGCTGTTGTTGCCGAACCAACCGGGGACGAGCAGTCGGAGCGGATAGCCGTGTTCCGACGTCATGGGGTCGCCGTTCATCTCGTAGGCGAGCAGGCAGTCGTCGAGCGCCTTCTCCATCGGTATCGAGCGGCAGAACACGTCCTCTCCCTCCTTGGCTTCGCCACCCATCACGGACAGCCACAGACCCTCGTCGGTCGCGGCGTCGTGGTCGTTCAGCAGGTCCCGCACCGGCGTCCCCGTCCAGATGGCGCTTCCGACCGCGCCGACCGTCCACTGGTCGCCCTCCGCGTCGGGGTCGAAATAGGCCCGCCCGTTCCCCGAACACTCCATCATGTGGACGACCGAATCGGTCGGGTAGTCGTGTCGTATCTCGTCCATCGAGAGTTCGATCCCGTCTTCGACCATCCCGGTCAACGAAACCGTCCAGTCGTCCGCGTCGATGTCCGGCGTTCGATGATGGGTTCGGATGTAGTGTTCCTCGCGCGGCGTCAGATAGCCTTCGAGGTGGCTTCGTGCCGACGTTTCGGCGTTCTCCGGGTCCGCGGTGAGAACGTTCAAACCCGGATATCGCTCGTCCAGCGGCGCGTCCGGACGGTCCGACGGACCGGTTTCGCGTGGATCTTCGGATGGCATCGGTGCGTTCGGATTGGACGAGCGTTCACTCCATCGCTATGCTTGCCAGCGAAAGTCGCTTGCCATCCCATCCGGAAATCGACTACCGGATCAACCGTTCGTCTTCGCGTTCGCCGTTCCGGATTCCGTGTACTCCACGGAGACGTACACGTTTCGTCCCGTCTCGCGCTCGATCCGCCCTTCCAACCGTTTGGGAAGGTCACTGTACCCGGTGTTCGAACTCCTACTGACGTGCACCGTCACGTTCGCCGGTTTCGATTCCCACCCCATGCCGCCGTACCCCGTCTGGACGCCGGACATCGAGAGGTTCGAGTACGCCGGTTGGTTCAACGTCGTCTCCACCTGTTCGTTCGTCGTTCGGCTGAACGAGATGTTCGACGCGGTCAGCGCTCCAGTGCCGACAGTCGCTACGAGGAGGACGAGAAGCGTCGCGTAGACGCGTTCGCTGGCCGGACGGGATCGATTCCCGGAACGAACCGTCCGAATCTCGCCAT
>NZ_LWHG01000009.1 GCF_001625445.1 Haladaptatus sp. R4
GACCCCCAGCGCGGTCACTCATTCGAATCACCGCCGAGTTCCGCGTTCGGGGTCGCCGTCGACCCGATAGCCCGAGAGGAGCGAATCCGGCGTCGTTCTGAGGAGCGCGAACGCGACGAGCAGCGCGCTGAGGCACATGACGCCGATCCCGCCCGCGACGACGCTCGCGGCGACCCGCGGGGTCAATAGCGGCGTGATTCGAACCCCGTAGAGCACCAGCAATCCCGCCTCGGCGAGCAGCGACACCGCCACCACGGCGACGACCAACGCGAGTATCGTCGCGACCGTCCCGACGGTGATCGCGTCGAGGAGGACGAGCGACAGGATTCGGAGCGGCGACGCGCCGGTCGCGCGATGGACGCCGACCACCTGCCGCCGCGAGTGGACCGTGTAGGCGACCGTCGCCGTGGTACTCCCGACGGTCATCACCCCCGCCAAGCAGACGAATACGCCGATGAGCAGGTTGAGGTCGCCGAACGCGGTCGTGATGGCTCGACTGATTCCCGTTCCGCCGCTCCGACCGCTGTTCGCCAACGCGCTGACGACCCTGTCGTCGCCGACGACGCGGTAGTTCGTCCGCGCGATGGTCCGCCCATCCACCGCCGCGGTGACGGCGTACGACCCCGGCGAGCGACGGTCGAGTTGCGGCGTGACGGTCCGTTGCTCGCCCGGACCCAGCGTCAGGTTTCGAGTGAATCGCTGACTTCCCGAGACCACCGCCACGCGCCGCGATATCGTCTCGTTCCACGGGTTGGAGACGGCCAGTCGCGCCGTCGGCCGCCCGAGGAGCGTCGGCCGGTCCGGTTGGACTTGCAGTCGCCCGACCGGCAACCGGGACGCGCTTCGTGAAACCCGAACGGTCGTCGTCGCGCTTCGGTCCCCGGCCGTGGCGCGAATCGTGGCGGGGCCGGAATCGCCGAGGTGGACCCGGACGGTACCGTTCGGTCCGGTTTTCATCCCCCCGCGCTTCCGCCGGAAACGGTCGCGTTCGTCACCGGGTTTCCACTCACGTCCACGACGCGCACGAGTGGATCGGTGTTCGGCGGTGCGCGGTCGGGAAGACCCCGAATTTCGATCGCGTCGCCGGAGACGACGCGAACCGTGCGGCGTTGTCCCGCGACGGAAATCCGTTCGGTGCCGAGTCGTCCCGCCGGAAGGCGGACGAGGACCTCTCGCTGTGCGCCGCCGTCGAGCGAGACGGTGGTCGTGCGGTTTCGGTCGCCGACGCGAACCGAAACTGCACGACTCGCCTGCGACGAGCCGATATTTTGCAGTTGCAGACGGATCGGAATCGAGGCGTTCTGCCGTACTTGCGCCGGTGCGGAGACGCCGACGACGGCGATACCGTCGCTGGCGTTTCCGTTGCTCGCCGACGTTCCGGTTCCTTCGAGTCGGGTCGCGGTTCGAACCATCTGCACGTTCCCCGGTCGGACGTTCGCCAGATGTCGCGCCGTCGGGAGCGAGACGAGCAGTTGGTCGGTCGTACGGCCCGGGTGCGGCGTACTCGCCGACGATTTTCACCCTGTCGAGGCCGGGCGTCGTGCTCCCGCCGAGCGTCACGGAATCGTTCGTGGAGAGGCCGAGCGTCCGCGCGAGGTCGGTTCCGACGACCGCCTCGTCCGGACCGTGCGGCCGACGCCCTCGAACGAGCGTGGCATCGGAGACGTTCGCGAACGACCCGAACCGGACGCCGCGGACGACCATCGGGTGGCCGTTGTGGACGTCGAGCGCGAGGATTTCGGGGCTGGCTTCCGTGCCACGACGGTCTATCGCAGCGGCGTACCCCGCCGGAACTCGACTGGCGATCGGATTGGAGACGCCGGGGTCCGTGACCGTCGATCCGCCGGGATGGACGAGGGGCGTGACGACGCCGGTTATCGACGCCACGAGGATGACGACGGTCGCGAACGCCGCAAGCGGGACGACGCTGGGGAGGAGCACCCGCCAATCGAGCAGCGACAGGGGTCGCGCTCGGGAGAGGAAGCCGCGGAGTCGCGCGTTCACCCCGTCGTTCGACGAACGACGCCGCGATGCGGACGGGACCGGCGAATCCCGGGTGACCTTCCACGCGGCGACGACGCCAGCAATCGCCCCGACAGCGACGGTGGCGGCGTACAGCGGCAGGAGGATCGTCACCGCGCGTGGCGTCACGCGAATCGCCAGCGAGGTCGGGACGCCCAGATAGATGGCCGCGTTGACGACGACGTCGTCGCGACGACGCCGACGGCGTAGCCGAGGGCGGTTCCGGCGGCGGTGATCGCTCCCGCTCGGAGACCGTACAGACGAACGATGCGTCGGGCCTCGCCGCCGGTCGCGCGGATGACGCGGATCGCTCGCCGTCTGTCCTCGGTGTGCATCCGCGTCACGCCGTAGACCGTGACCCCGACGAGGACGCTGGTTCCGGCGGCCGTGATGGCGAGGACGGTGAGCACCTGCCGAATCCCGGCGAGGAAGAACGGGAGCGCCGACCGGAGCGGGACGGTTCCCGAAACAGCGCCGCTCGCACCCCCCGACCCGGATGGTTCGACGACGAACGCGCCGGTTCGACCGAGGTCGGAGACGACCGATTCGTGTGCCACGTACCAGTACGGCGGGAGGACGGCGTTCTCGCTGTGTCGCGGGTGAACGCGGACCGTCTCGCCACCCTGCGACCCCTCGACGTGCCGCGTGGTTTCCGACGCGACGCGACCGCTACTCACCCCGGAATCCGGCGGACAGGGGACCGAATACTGGGTCCCTTGTCGGAATTTCGTCGCCTGACGACACGACACGCCGACGACGAACGTCGAAGTTCCGTCCGGTTTCGTCACCGACGCGACGGGGAGTACGAGCGCGTCACCATCGGCGTGGGTTCGGGCCGCCCCCACCGAATCGTAGTACGTCGCGTGGCCCCCGGCGTCGTACTCCTTCGCTATCGAAGTCGTTTGGGTACCCGCGGCGAGGACGACCAACGTGACTCCGGTGAGGAACGCCACGGTCACGATGACGACGAGGACCGCGAGCGCGTCCCGCCGCGTCCATCGCGTCAGCAGAAGGCGTCGATATCCCACGGGTTATCCTCGCGCTCCCTTGTTCGACGCATCTCCCGATCCGTTCGGCGGGGTGACCCAAAGGTGGGTCTCCTGTGCCGCGTTGTCCGCCGTCGGCGTCGCCGGTACCCGGTTTTCGTAGAGCAGGAAGGCGATTCGACGGTGGTTCCCGGTCACCGACGGCGGAACGGTGTACGAGGTTCGTTTCCGTTTGCCGTCGTTCAGCGTCACGTGAAATCTGGTGAGCGGTGTTCGCTCCGTCACCGTCGTCGGTCGTCCGCCGCGACCCGCTGGCGCTGGACGACGACCGTGTACCGGACGCGGTGATTCTCGTGGTTGTCGATGCCGACGAGGAGATTCCTGCTCCCGCCGTCCGCGGCGACCGTCTCGGACCCGTTCTTCGTGAGCAACGACATCGACGTGTACGACTCGGTGTGGCCGAGTCCGCCGAGCGCGACGCCGACGCTGACGACGGACGCGAGTATCAGGACGACCAGCACGACGTTCAGGGCACCGTCGAGTCGGGTTTCGGGCGCTCGAATTCCCGTCAGTCCGTCCCGGAAGCGGCGCGGCGCGATTCCGTCCCGCTCGGGGTCCACCGTCCGGCGACGAATCGCGGCGACGGCGGATGCGACGATTGTGAACGCACACGTGGAGAACAGCACCGGGACCGCTCGGATTCCCATGCCGCCGTAATCCAGCGCCAGCGCGAGCGCCGCGACGACGAGCACGCTCGTTCCGACGGCGAACGCGAACCGTTCGACACTGCCGAAACGTTCGTCGCCGGTCGTCGGTTCCGGAAACAGCGCTTCGATGGTCGCATAGCCGGGCAGAAAGAGGAGGAGCGGGAGCGTCACGACGAGTCGAATCGGCCCTGCACCGAGAAGCGGGACGAAGGGCGCGGCGGCGGCGACGACGGACAGCACGTCCACGAAAACGAGGTCGAGTGGAGGACGGAGGACTCGGCGTGGACCGGACGTGTCACTCATTCTACCGGGTTGACTACAGCCACCGTCAAGTAATCTTCTGAAAATCAGACATTTTTTCGTGCGGAGAGGGCAAATCGTTAGCCGGGACGTGGTCTGGTTCGACGTGATCGGGCGGCGAATTCGAACGGTCGTTACCCCGCACGTCGTGCTGTCCGTGTCACTCGTTCATCGGTTCGACGCCCGCGAACTCGAATCGTGCGCCCCCGTCGTCCGCCGCCACGAGCGAAACCTCCCACCCGTGCGCTTCGGCGATCTGTCGGACGATGGTCAACCCGAGGCCGGTTCCTGATTCGGCGGTGGAGTAACCCGACTCGAACACCGTTTTGCGCGCCGCTTGCGGGATTCCCGGTCCGTCGTCCTCGACGAAGAACCCGGCAGCAGCGTCGCCCGTCGCCGTTTTCTGCCGAAGACCGCCGTCCTCGACGACGCCGGTGAGTTCTCCGACGCGAATCGTCACGTCGGGCCGTCCGTGGTCGAGAGCGTTGCGGAACAGGTTTTCGAGCAACTGCTGGAGTCGACTCGCGTCGGCGTTGATGATCGAATTCCACGAGGAATCGAGCGTCGCGGGACCCGTTTCGACCGAGGCCCACGCGTTCGTGGCGACGGTCTCCCCCGAAATCGGTCTCGTCTCGTTCACCGTCCGTCCCTGCCGTGCCAACGTCAACACGTCCTTGACGATGTTGGCCATCCGTTCGTGAGCGCGTTCGACACGGGTGAGATGTTCCCGCTTCCCGGTCGAGCGGTACATATCGAGATAGCCCTGCGCGACGTTCAGGGGGTTTCGGACAGGTCGTGGGAGACCACGCTGGCGAACTCCTCCAGCCGCTCGTTTTGGCGCTCCAACTCCCGTTGGTGGGCCGTCCGCTCGTCCTCCCGTTCCGCCCTGTCGAGGGCCGCGGCGGTGTTCGCGGCCAGGAGTTGGGCGTGATACACGTCGAAATCGTCCAGTCGCTCCGCGGCGAAGGACATCACGCCGCGGGCACCGAGCGGAACGAGCGCTTCCGATTCGACATCGCCGTGGTGAAGCTTTCGAACGACCGTCTCGTTCGCTTCGAACGCGTCCGCTATCGCCTCCCGGTCGGCTTCCGGAACGGATTCCCCGTACGCCGCCCGGTGTTGTTCGGTTCGTGCGACCAATCGGACCGTCGAATCCTCGCAGTCCCAGATGGCGGTTACGGGAAGGTCGAGCACGTCCCGAGCCACGCGAACCGCGATTTCGCTCACCGCGGCGCTCGTCTCGGCCTGCATGAGGGTCCGGGTCGCGTTGTGAAGCGCTTCGAGCGTCGCCTCCCGGTTCTTCCGCTCGGTCACGTCACGGAGGTACACCGAGACCCCGTTCGAGGACGGATACACGTTCACCTCGAACCAGCTATCGAACGGCTCGAAGTGCTCCTCGAACGTCATCGGTTCCTGCACTCGCATGGCTTCGTGGTTGTCGTCGTAGAACCGTGTCTCGACGGCCTCGGGGAACACGTCCCAGACGACCTCGCCGATGATTTCCGGCGCGGTCCGGTTCATGATTTCCTCGGCCTGCTCGTTGACGTACGTGAACCGCCACTCCTCGTCGAACGCGAGGAAGGCGTCGGTCATCCGGGAGAGGATTTCGTCGCGTTCCTCCTTCATCCGGACCTGTTCGGTCACGTCACGGGAGTTCAGCACTAACCCCTTGACGGAAGTCGTATGGAGGTGGTTCTCGCCGGTCGTTTCGAGATAGCGCCACGACCCATCCGCGTGCCGGAAACGGTAGGTGAGGGTAGGGGTGACCTCGGGGTTCTCGATGGCGCGGAAAAACGTCTCCGCGGCGTGTACCTTGTCGTCGG
The DNA here is from genome assembly GCF_001625445.1 of Haladaptatus sp. R4. Classification (NCBI taxonomy): domain Archaea; kingdom Methanobacteriati; phylum Methanobacteriota; class Halobacteria; order Halobacteriales; family Haladaptataceae; genus Haladaptatus; species Haladaptatus sp. R4. Next base: position 5,839 of record NZ_LWHG01000009.1, read on the forward strand.
GATGGATGTACTCGAAGGCGACGTCGCGACGAGTTCGTCCTGATCGTAGCCGAGTCGTTCGACGGCGGGGCTCTCGTACACGATGGTTCCTGTCTCGTCGAGGAGCGTGACGATATCCCGCGAATGGTCGATGAGCGCCTGCAACCAGCTTTCGGTCCGTTTGCGCTCGGTCACGTCACGAACCGAACCGATGGTCGCCGTCGTCCCGCGATACGTCGTCGCACGCACCGAGAAGTTCCCGTATCTGATCTCCCCGTCCTTCGTTCGGAACCGAGCGTCGTAGGTCGAAACCTCGTGCGTGCCGTTCATCCGATTCTCGGCGATGGCCCTGCACGCGGTCGTGGTCGTCCGGATGTAAGAGCGACCAAACGTCCATTCCGCGCAGTTCGTCGTCGGTGTAGCCGGTTATCTCGCAGGCCCGTTCGTTGACGAACGCGAACCGGTCGTCCTGATAGATGTACACCGCGTCGTGACTGCCCTCCACGACCGTCCGATAGCGCTCCTCGCTCTCCTGAAGCGCGCGTTCGGTCCGCGCCGAGTGAACCACACTTTCGATTCGATTGGCGAGGATGGCGTATCCGTCGGTCGAGATACCCTTCTGTAGGTAGTCGGTGACGCCCGCCGAAATCGCCCGACTCGCGATCGTTTCGCTCCCCGTGTCCGTAAAGAGGATGAACGGAAGGTCGGGAAACTCCTCGCGGACCGATTCGAGCAGGGAAAGGCCGGTCGTGTCGGGTATCTCGTACTCCGAGACGACGCAGTCGATCCCGCCCTCGCGGAGAATAGAAAGCGCGTCATCGCCGGACGACGCGGTTCGAAGTCGAAGCTGGTTCGACTTCCCTTCGAGGGACGTCGCCGCAAGGTCGAGCACGTCGGGGTCGTCGTCCACGTGAAGGACGGCGATAGGTGCCATCTCGCCCATGTCTCAATTTCGTTCGATAACTGGCGCATAGTGCCATAATGATTATGTTTACTGAGTTGAATTTCGACGCCGAATCGGAGCGGCACACAGGTTTATCCGCGTCAATCGCTTCCGTTCGAACGAGGGATCATGTTCGACGACAGAACGGATGCGGGGACGCTACTCGGCTCCCTCGTCGCACGTGAAGGGGTGGACGCGGACGTCGTGCTCGCCATTCCACGCGGTGGGCTCCCCATCGGCCGACCGGTCGCGGACGCGCTCGACATCCCGTTCGACGTCGTGGTGGCGAAGAAATTGGGGGCACCCGGAAACCCGGAACTGGCGATAGGGGCCGTCGGGGCGGACGGGAGCGTCTGGCTGAACGACGACCTCATCGATCAAATCGGCGTCGGCGAGACGTACCTCGAATCGGAACGGGAGCAAAAGAGCGAGGCGGCCCGCGAGAAGGAGCGTCAGTATCGAGGGGAGGGCCAAATTCCGGCGGTCGAAGGCAAACGCGTCCTCGTCGTGGACGACGGCGTGGCGACGGGCGCGACGACCATCGCGTGTCTCAGACAGGTGAAAAAGGCGGGGGCGAGTTACGTCGCCCTCGCCGTACCGGTCGGGTCGCCGAGTTCCATCGAGGGGTTGCGCGGCGAGGCCGACGACGTGTTCTGTCTGGAGACGCCGTTTCAGTTCGGCGCGGTCGGACAGTTCTACCGGGTGTTCGAACAGGTGCCGGATGAAGTGGCGAAGACGTATTTGGATGGATGAAGCGGTTCGAATACCGCAAACAGAGGTAATAAAGTAGACATATATTTATAATTAGAATATTCAATAACCCATGGAACATGCGTATCGGCGAATCCAGCCAGTCCAAGATCGGAGATCGTGGAAACAATCTCCGAGCTGGGAGGTTATTTGAAATATTGGAAGCGTTCACCATCGAGTTAGAGCAGCGAAACGGTGCCGACTACGCGAAGTCCATTCTAAAAGGGGACACACTCACTGGTACAAAAATCGGTCAGAAACCGGAACGTTTCGGCGAGAAACATCTGATCAAGCCGTGTCTGCGAGCACTCGGGTATGAGAAATACAGACCACAACCAACCGGAATACCGGGAATCGAACGGAAGGCACCGGACTTCCAATTAGAACCGGAGAGGAATGATTTCGTCATCATCGGCGAAATCAAGAAGCCGAACGAAATCCGTTCTGCTCGCAAGGAGTCGTTCGACTACCTCGATGACATCGAACGTCCAGCCGCTGGAATCGCAACCGACGGCTTTACGTGGATTTTGCATACGACACGGGGTAAAAATGGCCGTCCTCGATACCACCGACAACACGGTATGAATACGCCAAAAAAGCGGCTTCGACTCGAATATTTCTACGATGATAGCGACCGGAGGAGACGACGGAGAATACGCGAAGACCTTTCCTACCTCGTCGAGGAATTCGAGAAGCGAGCGCTGCTTGGTCACTTCAAATAGTAACTAATGTGGGATCAGGAAACCAAATTTCGTTGCCAGCTGTATCGAACTGGATACCATCAGTAATTAAGCTCACACAAACCACATCTAGGCAACATGAACGACGGCGAGAACGATTTCTGGTATCCTTCCGTGGAGGATATCAGGATACTCCATGACGAAATCGTGGAGGAGGACGAAGACTCAGAACCGGGTATCAAAGATCCGGATCGAATCAGTTCTGCCGTGGACTACATTCAGCATGGCCACTTTGGACAAGTACCCGAGACGATTCACGAGAAGGCGTTTCACTTGATGCGACTCATCACTGCGAACCATTGGTTCGTGGATGGAAATAAGCGGACAGCACTGAACACCGTCGAAATGTTCTATCTTTTTAACGGGTACGAATTAGATACCGATGACCATCTTCGATCGATTCTGAAGGAGTTTGCAATACGAGAGGACGATGTGGATCAAGATGAAGTGATCCGATATCTTATCGAAAGGACGGAAAATACACAGTTTGACTGGGACGAGATAACAGTAGGCCAATTCATAGCGACGATAATCATCGCCAAAGTCATAGAATCATACCGTGAAAATCCGGACGCGTATCAACCATTCATTGACAGGAAGCACACCTCGGAGGAGGCAGAGGACGAAGAAAGTGACCAGAACTGTTAACAGGATCGATAGCTGAATTTCAAGTATAATGGCAGCAGAAGGGAGCAACGGCAAAAACCTGATGGAGCAAACCCTGGACAAGATTCGCGAACGATACCGGGAAGACTACGGCGAAGAGCCACCGGAAAAACTGATCGAGGACGCCCGCCGTGAGATATTACGTCAAAAAGCGAAACAGACTCGCGACGAGCACCGCGACATCTACGACGCGCTCGCCAAAGAGTAAATTCCCGCATGTTGCCTTCAGAACGCCAGTAACTAGTTCAGTCCCCCGGATACCTGTTCGGATTCGATTTCGTCACTCCGATGTCTCCAATTGGGTCCGCGAACAGTCGTTGCCCGAAGTTCCGGCCAAAATACCGACTCGATCACTTCCCCGTACTGTTGCCATACCTACGACACAACCCCGTCCAAAATCGCATGACGCCGACCGACAATCTTTTGTTACTTTCGATTCAGAAACAGACAATCATGAAAGACCAAAACTGCGATTAACGCTCGGTATGGGCGTCATTAACGATGAATATGGATGAGTGATTACCGTACCATATTCCGAAACGCTTAAGTACGCTTCGTCCTAACTCCTGGTTAGGAACTAAGCTTCCGGGATTCTTTGGGTTTTCCCTACCGGGAGCCTCCGCCAACGCACCACCATGACTACAACCAAAATCCAACGCTACAGCGAGTCCGGTGTATCGACCCACGAACGGGAACACGAGGACGAGCAAGAACACGAACACGAGGAGGGAACCTGTCCCGAGTGTGGCGGAAACGTCGTCACCGACGAAGGTCACGGCGAAACCGTCTGTGCCGAATGTGGCCTCGTCGTCGAGGAGGATTCCGTCGACCGCGGTCCGGAATGGCGAGCATTCGACTCCAAGGAGAAGGACCAGAAGTCCCGCGTCGGCGCGCCGACGACGAAGATGATGCACGACAAGGGGCTCTCGACCAACATCGGGTGGCAGAACAAGGACGCCTACGGTAACACCCTCGGCGCCGCGCCAGCGCGAGAAGATGCAGCGGCTCCGAACGTGGAACGAGCGCTTCCGCACCCGCGACAGCAAGGAGCGCAACCTGAAGCAAGCGCTCGGCGAAATCGATCCGCATGGCGAGCGCGCTCGGCCTCCCGAAGAACGTACGAGACCGCGAGCGTCATCTACCGCCGCGCGCTCGACGACGACCTCCTGCCGGGGCGTTCCATCGAAGGCGTCGCGACCTCCGCGGTGTACGCGGCGGCGCGTCAGACCGGCGTCCCGCGCAGTCTGGACGAAGTCGCGGCCGTCAGCCGCATCGACGAGATGGAGTTCAAACGCACCTACCGCTACATCGTGCGCGAACTCGGTCTCGAAATCCAACCCGCCGACCCGCTGAGCTACGTCTCCCGGTTCGCGTCGGACCTCGACATCAGCGACGAATCCGAGCGACGGGCGAACGAGTTGCTCAAGACGGCGAAAGAACAGGGAGTCCACGAGCGGCAAATCGCCCGTCGGCCTCGCGGCCGCAGCCGTCTACGCTGGCTCCCTGCTCAGCAACGAGAAGGTAACGCAGTCGGAAGTGAGCGACGTCGCCAACGTGAGCGAAGTGACGATTCGGAATCGGTATCAGGAACTTCTCGAAGCGGGCCAGGATGGCATCGCGGCCTAAATCGAGAACTGCATTTTCGGCATTTTCAGAAACGCCGTTTCGTACCCCTCGTGACGTGAGATCGTGGGCGGCGAGTCCACTTTCACGGTGAGCGTGTCGCCCTTCTGAACGCTTTTCACGTCCGCACCGTAGTGAAACCCGATGTCGGGGTCGATGGTGGCGTTCAGTACGTCGTCGAACACCGTCTTACCGCCCCGTTTCAACGTCGCCGACAGCGACATCATCGGAATCGGATAGCGGCGATACGGCGTTCGCGGCGAGACGAGCAGGTACGTGTTGTCCGCCAGGTCGCTGTTCTCGTCGGTCGTGACGAGGAACTTCGCGTCGCCGCTGGAGTTCGCGCCGACGAACTCGCCGGGCAGGTCGGCCTTTTTCGGAACGTGGCTCATCGGCATGTCCATCTGCATCTGCTGAACGGCACCCTTCTGCCCTTTCTTGTTGTCGAGGCGCGTGAACGGAATCTTTTCTAGCGTGTCCTTGTCAAACGTGAACGACGTCGAGAGGGTCGCTCCCTTCCCGAACTGGCCTTCCAGTGCGCCCGTTCGGCGGACGTTCAGACCGCCGACTTTCACCTTCGCCGTGTACTTCCCCTCGCCATCGAGGCCCATATTGTCCCCGAAGTGAAAACCCATGTTCTGTGAGAGCATAGGCCACATCGTCCGGGTGGCGCTCCAGTCGTCCTTCGAGAGATCGATTTGAACGTTTCCGCTCGGGAGCACCGTCTTCGTCTTCGAGTCCCAGACCGACGCCATCAGGTGCAGGTCGTCGTCGTCCTTGATCGAGACCTTCTTCTCGTCCTGTGCCGTCCCGCCGCTCATCAGCCAGAAGCGGTGGGGATAGGAGTAGAACACGGCCGCCCGATACCGTCCGCTTTTCGCCATTCCGCCCATCTGCATGCCCTCCTTGTGCGTCGGGATGTACACCGCGTCCGGGCGGTTTTTGACCAACGGCGGCGCTTGTGGCATCACCTTCGTTTTGAACAGACCGGAACAACCCGCCAGCGATGTGGCACCGAGGAGACCGGTCGTCCGCAGAACGCTACGGCGTTCATCGGCTTGAAGTTACGACCCGCAGCGAAAAGGGGTTCTGGTACGGTAGTCGAAAAGGGTAGGGAGGTTTCGTACCGCTGAACCAAATCAGTTTCCAGACAAGTAGTATATTCGTGGAAGAATACCGTTCAACTATGACGGAGATATTCGTCAGGAAGCAAAAGATACACCCCGGCAAAACGAACCGTCTCAGGGAACTACTCGGTGCAATTATCTCCGAAGCGATGGAGGACGTGGAGGGGGTGCTCGAAATTTGGAACGCCGAAACGCTCCAGACGCTCTCGCTGTTTATCGAACACGGCGATAACACGGACTATCTAGTGTGGTACATCGAGGCGGAGGACATGGAAGCACTAATCGAAGCGCGAGAGACTTCGACCCACCGACTACACGACATCGAAGACGAGTTGATGGAAGCGACGCTCGAAAGTGCGGAGAGCGTCAACCATTTCGAACCGTTAGTACACGGCGTGAATCCGAACCGTTCGCGGGAATTCTACCTCGGATAGCGCTGTTACGGATTCGCCGTCGGGAGCGACCGCAGGGCACGCGGCGGAACGAGGAAGTTGCCGCGACGGGTCACCGTCATGTACTGCAGGATTCCGTTGTTGAGTCGCTCGCCGACCGAGGAGTTGCCGGAGAGGTCGTCGCGTTCATCTCCGTCCGTGTGTCGTTGAAGTCCTCGATGGAGCGCTGGATGGCGACGAAGTGGAGTCCCGCCTGTCCGCCGTCCGTCGAATCGAAGTCGCGGCGGAGGATGACCGGCGAGTCGTCATCTCTGGCACGCGCGGATTTCTGGGAGTGACCGACGATGCCGCGGGTTCGAGCGTGTTCTTTCACGTTGTCGATACACTCGTCGTCCATCTCGCTCGAATCGCCGAGGTTGTTGCCCACGCCTTCCACCTTGTTCTGTTCGGCGTGGACCGGACAGAACATCTTGCCGACGCGCTGGTCGCGGCTATCCTGTTCGTACCACTGGTCGAGGTGCAAGTTGATGTGGGAGACGTGTTTCGTGGTCCCGCCCTCGAACGGACCCTCCTGAATCGTCACGCGGTCCTCACTCGCCTGATTCTTCTTGAAGCCGGATTTGAAGCCCATGTACAGCGGTGCCTTCTCCGGAACCGGCTTCGAGTCCGGAATGCCGTTCACGTCCTGATTGTCGGCGGGGAGGCCGTGTCCGACGAAACCGGTCCGGCGGTCGGCCTTCTCGAACACGTCCGTGATACCGCTCACGTCCACGCCGTTCAGTTCGTCGCGGTTGCCGAGCAGCGCCTGCTCGGCGGCGAGCGCGATCTGGGCGTGATCGCTCTCGATCTGCACGACGGCGTCCTGTTCGTCCAGTTTCGGGGACTCGAACGACGCCAGCGCCTTCGGTTTCGGCAGCACGTCGTCCGCCCCGAACCGCTCGAAGTACGCGGGGGAGTAGCCGATGGAGAACAACAACCCGTCGTTACCGCGTTTGTAGGCGTGTTCGAGGCTCCGGAACGACTTCTCGACCGTCTCGCGTTCGGACTCGTTCGGCGTTCCGTCGCCGCTGTAGTTCAGAAAGAGGAGGATCTTGTGGCGAGCGGCGACGAAGTTCCCGTAGTCGTCGGTGGAGAGGAACTGGTTCCATGCGTGCTGGCGTTCCGGGAGTTTCGAGAGGTCGGACGGGCCTTTCGGCACGTCCGGCATTCCACCCCGGTCCACGCAGGCGGCCAGTGCGGCCGATCCGCCGATGGCGACGGCCGCTTTCATGAACTCGCGTCGGGGGATGCCTCGCGTCGAATCGCTCATCGTTCGACACTAGCGATTCCGTGAGAAAAGGGGTTCTGGTACGACCATCGAAAAGGGATGTCCGAGACGGGGAATATGGCAACCGGTGTCGGGATTCAGCGTTCGTCGAGCACGTCGTCCACCCGTTCGGCCGTCTCGCTGGCGCGGATGTTCGAATAGCTCTCGTGGGTCGTCGCGATGGACGCGTGGCGGAGCGCGGATTGGGCCAGTTCCGCGTGGCCTTCGCTGTACAGTTGGTGGCCCAGTCCACGCGCGCGCCGTGCGGTTTCAGGTATTCGCCGTCGATGTCGAGTCCGGCGGACTCACAGAGGCGTTTCATCAGGTTGCGCGCCCCGCGAGTCGAAATCGCCGGGAGGACGATTTCGTACTCCCGGCATCACGTCGTCGATGTCGTTCTCGTCGAGGATTCTCTCGACCGTTCCCTCGGAGAACTCCTCGCTCAACGATTCGCGGGCGGCGCGGTACTTCGACGGTGCGTGATCGGTCGGAAACACCGGAAACAGTGGTGTTGGAGGATCACACACACGGTGGTATCGCTCCAACGCGTCGGCCGCCTTCTTTGGGAGTTGGGCGAACTCGTACTCGCGCGATTTGCCGAAGACGCGAACCGCACCACCCTCGATGTCCACGTCCTTCCACGCGATACCGCTCCGTTTGTCGTCCGCCGGGTCGCGGAACACCTCCGCTCCGCGCACGCCGGAGAGGGCCAGCAGTCGGACGAGCGCGCGGTCGCGGTAGGCCCGTTCGCGCGACACGTCGGCCTCGCCGTCCAGCGCTTCCTCGACACGTCGGTCCATGAAGGCGAGAATCGCGTTCCTGTCGCGGGCCGACCAGAACTGTCGGTCGGCGTCGGCGGTGTCCTCGGGCAGTTCCGCCTGCGCCCGCGAGGCCGCGGCCGGGTTTCTGGAGATGAGTTCGTCCGCCTCACAGAAGCCCAGAAACGCCCGGACGTAGGCGTAGTAGGTGTGTGCCGTCGAGGACTTCAACTCGCCCTCCCGAACCTGTCGCTTGAGGTGACGGGCGTAGCGCCGACAGTCGATGACGGCCACGTTCTCGATGGCCGTAACCTCGCGCTCGCGGGCGAGCCAGTTCGCCCACGCGGTCAGCGCGGATTCGGCGTTGGCGCGGTAGTTCCCGGCTTCGATGCTGACGAGGTACGCTTCGATCGCGTCGCTCAGTGTCGTCCCTGTCATGCCAATCGTGGATCGAACGTTCCGGACAGTTGGTTTCCACACCGGGGACACGTCAGGTTCGATTCCGCATCGACGAAGCGTCCAACCGGGCCGAGATAGCCACAGGCCGGACATCGCCGTATCGGTAGCTGAATCATCGCAATACCGTCCCGTCGGTGCGGGAACGATAAAAACCTACGTCCCGTCAGTCGTCGCCGTCGTTCCCGTCGACCGGATGCACCGAGACGAAACCGTCGCTTCGGACGAAGACTCGATAGCCATCGATGGTAAAACTGACGTGGCCGCCGGTGCGTGCCGCCCCATCCGGACGAGGACGGAACAGTCCGTCCAACGCGTCCGGGTCGAACTGGTCGTACAACGGACCGATTTCGGTCGGATCGGCGTCCATCGCCTCGGCGAGGGCCGTCGTGACCGTCGTACTGAGCGGTTCCGCGTTCTGCCAATCGTGGCGCGTGTGGTACGTCGCTGTGATCGTTTCCGTCGGGCACGAATGATTTTCTGATTTACTCATTTTTGGAACTCCCCCCGTGGGATGCGGGCTCGTCTGTCTCACATACGCCCTGAAAAAACATAAATCATTGTCAGACAAAAGACCGGTGTCGGTCATACGGCGACGCGAGAAAAGGCAAGACGGGGGGAACTCGTGCGGAGAGTGACGGTGTCTTACGCTCCGCAGTCGGGCGTTTCGGGCTGAGGAGCTCGATTATGCGGGAGTTAGTAACGATCGAGAGATGGCTTAATAGCCGGTTAGACAGGATTACCCGGCCAATAGTATTCATCCCAACAGTGTATGCGATATTATGTCACGGGCAGGCGTTCTCGTCACGTTCAGTTATCAGTTCCTCGCGGAACCCATCCAACTCGTCAGTTTCTGGCTGTCGGTATCGCTGCCGTTGGTGTACCTCCCCATCCTCTTCCACGGGTTGAAAGACAGCCTGTTTCCGGTCTTCTTCGGTCTCCTCGTTCTGCACGGGTTGACGCTGTTTCTCGGGCACGGACACGGACATGGACACGGGCACCAAGGGTAGGAGGTGTGAGCCACTCCGGCCGATGTGGTTGAAAAGATAGACCGTCACGTCGCCACCGGATTGTAACGTTCAAAGCGAATCGTCTCGAAGCGGAACCATGCACGTCGTTCACCGACGGGATGGGGAGGAACGGACGCTCGTCGCACACGTCGAACCTGTGGATTCGCTTCGGTCGCGTGTCGAAGGGCTCGTTCGACTCGCCGTTCGTGACGACTACGGATTGGTGTTCGAGTTCGGTTCGGTCGGCGACCGTCGCGCTTCGACAGTGGCGACGCCGCTGGCGCTCGACGTGGTGTGGACGGAAAACGGGGAAGTGACGAACGTCGCTCGATTACCCCGCTGGACGGGGACGGCGCGTGGAACGGGAGATCGTGTGTTCGAGTTCTCGGGTGGTGTCGTGCGTAACGTCCGACCGGGTGACGAACTCGTGACGAGTCAGGCCCAGTCGTCGCGCTCGACGGAGTAACACCCACACTCGGGGCACACTTGGTACTCCACCGAGAAAGCGGTCTCACACCGTTTGCATTCGTACGGCCGATCCGGTTCCGTATCCGTACCGAGCCGTCGTAGCAATCCCATGGCTCGCGTTTCGGCGGTGAGCACCAAATAGTTCATCAGAGTGGAGTGAAAGTGAAAACAGCCACGAAGCGAACGAATACCGTCTCGGAAGGCCGAAGGCGGGTAACCGATGTCGGACGGTGTCTATGCGGATTCTCGCCGACCCCTCGAAGGGTACTCGACGTTACTGGTTCTCTCGTCCCTCTGTTCGTCCGAACCTCGGACAATCGGGTGCCGTGTCCGCGGAACGGGCGCAAGGGGCCGTCACGGGTTGGAAGACACGAGTCACGTGGAGACGGCACCATACCGTGTGTCAGGTCACTATGTGTCGTTTAGTTCCCTGCGTCCGTCCGCATCCCCATCGAACCACGGCAGTTAAAAGGAGATTTTGACCAGTTTCTCAAAACGGATTCAGTCGGCGTCGATGGCGTCCATCGTCGTTCCCACCGCGGCCGCGACGCTGTCCGGGAGCGTCGTGACCACCGCGTTGCCAGCACGTTCCCGCTCCACGAGGCCGTCGTCGGCGAGACGTTCCAAGTGATACGAGACGGTGCCGGGGGTCCGGTCGAGCGCGTCCGCGAGGTCGGAGACGCTCGCGGGACCGTCACGGGCGACCGTTTCGAGCAGGGTGGCAGTCGCCTCGTCCGAGAGCGAGGCGGCCAACGCGGGGTTGTCGTCGCCAGCGGGGTTCACCCGACGCTTTCCGCGGACGGTGGTCGTCTCGACCAACTTTTCCTCCTGCAGAATCCTGACGTGGTAGCGAACCGTCGAACGCGGAATGTCGGTTTCCTCGCTCAGTGCCGACAGGGAGAGTCCAGGTTCCTCGGCGACGGCAGCGTATATCGTGGCCCGCGTGGCGTTGTTGAGCGGGTTCGACCCGTCGTACCGACTGTAGCTCCCGACGGTTATCGAACCGGGTGCTTCGTCGATATCGGCGTACTCCATCGCCGACGCGGGTCCGTTCGGGATGGGGAAGCCGTGCGAACCGACGCCGAAGGGGTCATTGAGGGACGCTGCGTTCGAATGTCGCTGTGCTGGTGGTGTATGGTGTACCGGCGTGTCCGCTACCGGTTCGTCTGCTATTGGTGTGCTTGCCACCGCTGGGACGACGAACCCGAGAGGGACCGTCGCAACGAGGAGCAGGGCGGTGAACACCACGATTGTACGATGGCGAGGTCGGAACATGATTTACCTTTCTTCGTGGTCGTCTGAGATATGTTGTGGGAACCAGAGGAGTATCGTTCTTTTGGTGGGGTTCAGTGGAAAAAAGGTGAATGAAAACCGGAGCGCGTGCAAAAATGGGTTATTTTCGCTCGTAGGCGATTAGTTTCATTTCGCGAACTTTCGTTCCGTCCTCGTCGTAGATGACGCCGTACATGGCGGTCCCGTGATCGGGGGAGTAACACGCGTCGGTGAAGACGGAGCCGTTGATACGGATTTCGGCGTCGTAGCACGATATCCCCGCGATCGTCCGTTGTTTCGTTATCTCGTAGGTCATCGTCCCCTGTGAGGACGGGGACGTCCACGTGTTTCCGACGCGGAAGTCGTTACCGTAGATTCCGTTCGCCGAGGGCGAGAACATCGTCGTCATGAGGTACTGTCCGCCCGGCATGAACGCCAGTTGAACCAGGGCATCCTCGCGGGTGAACGTCGCCGTCTTCGACTGGGTCTCCCCTTGGTTCGTGAACGAACTCCGCATGGTGATGTTCTCGCCGTCTATCGACCGGATGTCCCAGACGAGTTTGCCGGTGCCGTCCTCCTCGTCGTACGTTTCGTACGTGTAGGTGCCCGAATGCTGGAACGCGAACGGGGTGAAGGCGTCGTCCTCCGACGCGTCCGGGGCGTCGTTCGAACCGTCGCCGTTCGAGTTATCGCCGGATCCCGACCCCGCCGACCCCGCATCGGGTGCGTTTCCGAGGTGACTCGAAATACCCGTACAACCGGCGAGAACGACGAGGGCCGCGACGGCCAGGGTGAGCGTGACTCGTCGCATTTTACGCGAGTCGGTCCGCCAGTGTTCCGAACACGGGGAGCGCGAACCGCTCGTTCGAGTACGCCTTGTACATCAGGAAGAGCCACGTCAGGAACGCCGCGAATCCCACCACGAGGTACGCCAGCGAGAACAACAGCGAGAGCAATCCACCCAGACGCGGGATGAACAGCAGGATCATCTGGACGATACTCATGCCGATGTAGATCACGAACATCCCGACGCCGAAGACAATGCTCTGGGCGGCGTGGAATCTGACGAATTTGTTGTCCCCTTCGATCAGGAAGAACAGGAGTCCAGTTATCGGACTGAGCAGATACGCGAGCGCCCCCGCGAGGTTCTCGTCGAGTCCACTGCCGGTTTCCGAGCCGGTCGATTCAGTAACGTCGGTCGTCGTTTTTGGTTCGACAGCCATGAACATAACTAGCAGTAGGAAATGATATAATTACGCAGTGGTATTTTCCCAGCTTACGGAACGAGGTCCGGAAAGCGAAACGTGTTTCGTGGTGTGAAACACTATACCATAGAAACACCATGGAGGAGACATGAGCGACAGTGGGAACTCGGATATCGTCATCACTGCCGTCAAGCGGGCGAACACCCTCCGTGCGCTGCGCGACGGACCGGTCGCACGCTCCGATCTACAGGACGAAATCGGCGTCTCACGGACGACGACCCACCGAATCACGCGGGAACTCACCGACAAGTCGCTCATCCGCCGCGTCGATGGCCTGTACGAACTCACCCCGTTGGGACAACTCGTCGCGGGCGAAGTCGAGCATCTACGGGACACCGTCGAGATAGGCTTGCAGTTGGAACCCCTGCTTCCGTCGCTCGACCGAACCGACATCGACGTGGAGTTGCTCGCGGATGCGACGATAACCGTCCAAGAACCCGGCGATCCGTACCGGCCGGTGCGCCGGTTCATCTCCCTCCTGCGCGAGTCGGAGACGCTTCGCGGGTTCGACACCACCACCATCGCGCCGATGTACGTGGACGAAATCCGCGAAAGCATCCTCGACGGCATGCGGACCGAAGTCATCTACCTCTCACCCGTCATCGATCAGCTACTGGACGATCACCACGAGGCGACCGTGAACGCCATCGAGAGCGGCCAACTCGAACTGTTCGTTCACGACGAGTTGCCGTTCGGCCTGGTCATGTTCGACGACCGCGTCGGCGTCGGCGGCTACGACGAAACCGGCATCCTCCGCGTCTTCGCCGACACGGACGACCCGGCGGTTCGAACGTGGGCCGACGACCTGTACGAAGCGTACCGCGAGGAAGCGATTCCGATCCAAGACCACGCCGACTGGACGGGCTGAGAGGTCGGTTGCCAGCGGTCAGTCGAGGATTTCCTCGGCCGCGTCGAGTCCGCTGCGGAGCGCGCGGTGAACCCGGCCCTCGCCGACGACCCAATCACCGGCGAAGAAGAGACCCGCCTCGTTCGCCCGCCGGAGTACCGCCTCGTCGACCCCGTCGTTCGGCTGTGCGTCCCGCCAGCGAACCACGTCGAACCAGTCCGGCGCGGCGAACGGGTGCTCGGAGAGGAGGTCGGCCGCGTACCCCGCGGCGGCCGTTGCGACGCCGAAATCGTCGTCGTCGTAGTGGTCCGCCGACCACTCGGGCGACAATTGGACGATCAACAGTTCCTCGCCCTCCGGGACGTGGCCCGGTTTACACGACTCGCGGGAGAGCCAACCGACCTCGTGTTCCTTGTCGTGTTCACCAGCGCGTACGTACGGCCGCTCGACTTCGAACGAGTAGTGGAGCGCGACGGAGAGGACGGGTCGGTAGGGAACGTGCCCGATGGCCTCACGGAGTTCCCGACGCAGGTCGTCGTCCCACTCCGCGAGGTCGAGCAGCGACGCCGTGACCGGCGCTGGCGGCGTGAGCACGAGCGCGTCCCACGGTCCGTACTCGTCGCCGTCCTCGTCCTCGACGTACCACGACTCGGCGTCGCTCGACTCGGCGCGCCGGAGGCCCGTAATCCGCGTGTCGGTGTGAACCGTCGCACCGCTCGCATCCGCCAGTCGCGTTCCGAGGGTTCGCAGTCCCGTTCTGTACGTCCATTTCGAGTCGTCCTCGTCGCGGCCCTCGGAAATCGCCTCGTCGGCGTCGAACGTCCACACCGGTCCCTCGGTTTCGACCAATCCCTCGTCGAGTTCCCGGACGAGTTCGGACACGCGTTCGTCGTCGCTCTTGACGTAGTTCGCGCCGACGTCGTAGACACAGCGATTCCGTTCGTGCGACGTCGCACGCCCACCGACGCGTTCGGTCCGCTCGAACAGGGTTACGTCGGCGTCGTCGCGCAGCGCGAACGCGACGCCCAACCCGGCCACACCGGCACCGACGACGGCCACGCGGGTCACGTTACGCGTCCTCGTCCGCGTTCTCGGTGTCGGTTTTCGCGTCCGACGATTCGTTTTCGGCTGATTCATCCTCGTCTTCGTCTTCGCCGTACTCGTCCGGGGCCGCCTCCTCCAGTTCCTCCTCGATGAACGTGTCGTCTCCCGGTATTGCCATAGTGCGATTCTTGGGTCGCGCGCGGGAAAGTGATTATGGCGCGATACCGAACGGGTAACGGAGTTGCACATTCGTCGTGGCGGGCACTCGAAGCGACGAGCCGTTGCGGATAAAGTCAGTCTTCGGCGAGCGTGACGACCGAGTGAAGCCGTTCCGGAAGGTGTTCGAACTGCCACTCACATTCGGCATCGCCAGCGGTGGTATCATCCGGGTTGGCGTCGATGACGACCTTGATTCCGTAGATGGCGGCTCCCTTGGCGTGACCGTCCACGTGCGGGGTCGCCACGGCGTGTCCGGCGGCACGGGCCGCTTCGCGGCAGGGGTTCCGTCGGCTTCTCGGGCCGCCGCGTGAGTATCACGGGAAATTTCTATCGCCTCGCCGACCGACACCTCGCCGCGCGTCCACGCCCGCGCCGCTTCGATGGCATTCCTGGGTCGGTCGTCGTCCGGGTGTTTGTCCTCGAAGTAGTGGTAGAACGTGCTCGGCGCAATCGGCGGCCCAGAGAGCGAGGGCCTCGTGTGTCCCTTCGTCGACGCTGTTGTATCCCTCCCACTCGGGTCCCATCTCCCAATCGGTTGGTAGAGCCATACTGCTCCCCGTAGGGTCGGAAATATAAAACACCCAACGATCATGGCACATTTGAACCATGATTCGAGTGTGGCACACGAGCGCGCCATGAGAAGACAGACGGATTGACAGTTCGAGTGTCTGAAACGGTCGGTGGTACCCCGAACGATTTACCCTCGCTTCTCCTTCGAACTCGTATGCAATTGGATGACATACTCATCCTCGACTGTTCCCGGCTTCTCCCGGGACCGTACGCGACGCAACTCCTCGCGGACCTCGGCGCGACGGTGATCAAGATAGAGGAACCGGAACGCGGCGATTACGCGCGGGAGATGGCTCCCATCGGGGAGAGCGGCCACGGCGAGATTTTCGAGGCGGTGAACCGGGGAAAGCGGAGCGTCTCGCTCGACCTGACGGACAAAGTCGCGCGGAAAGCGTTCTACGAACTGGTCGAGACGGCGGACGTCGTCTTCGAGACGTTCCGCCCCGGCGTCACCGAGCGACTGGGAATCGACTACGACACGCTCGTGGAGTACAACGAGGAATTGGTGTACGCCTCCCTCTCCGGGTTCGGGGGGACGGGACCGAACGCGGAGCGGGCGGGCCACGACCTGAACTACGCCGGGGAGACGGGGCTGTTGGACATGACGCGACCGGACGAGGAGTCGAAGCCGACCATCCCCGGCTATCCGATGGTGGACATGGCGAGCGGGCTGTTTTCGGCGTTCGGAATCGTGAGCGCGCTCCTCGGCCGGGAACGCGGCGGAGACGGTGCAAGTGGTGAGGACGGCGAAGGTGATGCGGGCGGGACGCACCTCGACATCGCCATGACCGATACCATGCTGTCGTTCGCGCAGGTGTTCGCCAGCGGGGCGTTCGCCGGGCGGACACCCCGACCGGGGAAGACGATGCTGACCGGCGAATTTCCCTGCTACGACGTTTATCGCACGGCGGACGACCGCTCCCTCACGGTCGCGGCGCTCGAACCGAAGTTCTGGCGCGCGCTCTGCGAGACTATCGAGCGTCCCGAATTGGTCGAAAAACACCTGAGCGACGACCCGGCGATCCGCGAAGCCGTTCGGGATACCCTCCAAGCCGTCTTCGAAACGCGGACGATGGACGAGTGGCTCGACGAGTTCGACGGCGTGGATACGGCCGTCGGCGGGGTCTACACCGTCACGGAGGCGTTCGACCGCGAGCAGACGAGGGCGCGCGGAATAGTCGTCGAGTCGGACGGTTCGCCGCCGCGAATCGGGTTCCCGATACACGATACGGATGCGGACGCGGACGGTTCGGCCGTTCCGACCCGACTGCCGGGCCACGGCGAGCACACGGCGAGCGTCCTCCGCGAGGCTGGCGTTTCCGACGGGACGATAGCGCGACTGACGCGGAACGATTGAGCGACCGATGTGGGAAAGAGGACGGATATGGTGGGATGAGTGGATGGTTACAGCGTGACGACGATTCAAGGTGACACGAGTCGTCAGCGCCGACGCCGTTCAGCGGAGGATTATTTATTGTTCCCGAAAAAATGAGGGTAGTGACACGAGCTGCCATCGTCGGTGGCGGGATGACCCGATTCGGCCCGCACGACCGACCGCTGGAGGAACTGTTTGCCGACGCCGCGTTCGTCGTCGATGGACGACGCGGGTATCGCTAGCGACGAAATCGACGCGTTCTATCTCGGCAACGCGCTGGGTGGGCAAACCGAATCCGACACCCACCTCGCACCGAAACTGGCGACCCACATCGGAATACAGGGAATACCCTGTCAGCGATTCGAGGACGCCTGTGCGACCTCATCGAACGCGTTCAAACACGCGGTACAGGCGGTCGAAAACGGGGTTCACGACGTCGCCCTCGTCGGCGGCGTCGAACGCTGTACGCCGGAGACCGGACTCGGAACCGGCGAGATGACCGCGATTTTCGCGGGAGCCTCACACCGCCAGTACGAGCAACCGACCGGACTGACGTTCCCCGGCGTGTTCGCCCTGCTCACGAAGCGGCACATGCACGAGTACGGAACGACCGAATCGCAGTTGGCGGAAGTCGCCGTGAAAAACCACTATCACGGCCAGTTCAACCCGAAGGCACACTTCGGCCGCGACACGGACGTCGAGTCGGTACTGGAGAGTCCCGTCGTCGCTGATCCGTTTCACCTGATGGACTGCTGTCCGTTCTCGGACGGCGCTTCGGCGGTCCTCGTCGTTTCCGACGACCTCGCCGAGAGTTTCGCCGGAGAACCGGTTTCGGTAACCGGCGTCGGCCACCGAACCGACGCGGTGCCGCTGGCGGACAAGGTTTCGCTCTCGGCCACTCAATCCGCCCGCGACGCCGCTGACGAGGCTTACGGCCAAGCGGAAATCGCCCCGGACGACATCGACGTGGCCGAAGTTCACGATTGCTTTACCGGCGCGGAAGTCCTCGCAACCGAGGCGCTCGGCCTCTTCGAGGACGGAACCGGCGGACAGGCGGCGGCGGAGGGCCGCACCTACATCGACGGCGAGATGCCCGTCAACCCGAGCGGCGGTCTGAAGGCGAAAGGCCACCCCATCGGCGCGACCGGAACGGCCCAACTCGTGGAATTGACCGAACAACTCCGCGGCGACGCGGACGACCGGCAAGTCGAGGGGGCGAAAACGGCGGTGGCGCACAACCTCGGCGGCGACGCCGCGACCACCGTCGTTACCGTACTGGAGGCGCGAAC
Organism: Haladaptatus sp. R4; assembly: GCF_001625445.1. Lineage (NCBI taxonomy): Archaea > Methanobacteriati > Methanobacteriota > Halobacteria > Halobacteriales > Haladaptataceae > Haladaptatus > Haladaptatus sp. R4. The sequence continues at coordinate 23,938 of NZ_LWHG01000009.1, forward strand.
ATGAGTTCGGAAGGCGACGACGTTCCGGCACTGACGTACGCCGACTGGCGGGCCTACCTCAAGGCCGGGGACCTCGTGGGACTCGAATGCGAGTCCTGCGGGAACGTCACGGCCACGCCGAAGCGGGCCTGCGTGGAGTGCGGCGACAGAAACCTCGACACCCACACCCTCCCGAACGTCGGCGTCGTCCACAGCGAGACGACGATAACCGTCCCGCCGGTCGGGTTCGAGGGACCGTATCAGGTCGCCGTCGTGGACCTCGGCGACACGAAAATCCTCGGCCGAATCGGCGGAGACGAGGAGGTCAACATCGGAACGACAGTCGAGTGTACCGACGCCGTCGAACTCGACGGGATGCCTGCGCCGATGTTCGAGCCGGTCGAATAGCGAAATATCGAAATAACGAAATGACGAAATAGCGAACTGCGAGATTCCAACATCCGGGTTCCTACGGCGCGTGGCCGGTGACGTTCTCGTAATCCGCTTCGATCTCTTGGCGTCCGAGGTGCGTGATTTTGTAGAACGTTTGGCGGCCGTCGGCACCCTCCGGCGCGCCGGTTCGGGCGACGAGACCCGTGGAGATCAACTCCCCGACGTGGTGGGTGAGGTCGAAACTCCCGTCGTCGATGGCCTCGGCGAGCGTTTTCCGCGAGACTTCCTCGCGTTCGTAGAGGAGAAACAGGATCGAATACCGCCGCGTATCGCCGAGGGCGGCCTTCCGCGCGACGTGATCCGCGAGCGTTCCAAGGCTGTCGTCGAACAGCCGTTGGTCCACGTACTCCTCGACGTTCCGCTCGTCGTCCGGGGTCGGTGTCGATTCGGCGGCCATGATGGGTACGTGTACGACGGCCAACTACATCAGCCTGCCGATTAGAAGGAAATTTTTCTTTGTTTCTGGATTACCATTCGCGGTGTCGATTAGTGCGTCGATAGCTATTTGATCGCCGTCTCGAAACCCCGAATAAATGTTCGACGGGGAGACGAACTTCCGGTACGACGGTCGGCCGATTGCGGATATTCTGTCGGATCAGGCACCGACGCCGCCGGATTTCGGCAGTCACAACGACTTCACCGTCTACGTGATGGGACCGTACACCGCGTTCAGTGCGGCCTACGCCTACGACGACGCCGACGATCTCCGGACGCCGTTCCAGGCCGACCCCCTGTTCGACCCCGAGCGACACGTCACGGCCGACGGCCGCGGGGACATGGAACTCGCACTCAGGGATTTCTGCGCGGAACTCCGCCAGCGCCACGACTGCCGAGCGTTCATCGCCACCGACATCGACATCCCGACCCACGAGCAGGCCGCCGAAACGGGCAAGGCCGGAATGGACCCGCTCGCCCAGTCGATCGCGTTCGCGGCCCACAGCGACGCCGTGCTCTTCCTGTTCACGCAGGGGGGACTCACGACCGGCGTCGGCACCGAAACCGGCGGGATTCTGGGGGAGTTTCATCTACGGCGCGGGAACCCGGCGACGACGCACAAGCCCGGTCAGCGGGTCGGCCTGTATCTGGACGAGTCGTTCGCCAGCGCGACCGTCGACGAACTGCCGTACGGCTACGACGTGCAGTACGACAGTTTCCGGACGAAACGGGACCTCCACGACAAGGTACGAAACTGGCTGGACAGTATCGACCGCGAAACCCGCGACACGGAGTTGCCAGTGTTCATCACGGACGATACGTACGCGCCGGAAGAGGAGAGATAGCGGATAAACGACGACTCCGACGACCCCACCCGCTGCGAAACGAGTTTTCCGAGAACGAGAGTGTGGCGACTACTGCGATGGAGACCTTGAAAATCTCCGGCCGTTTGCTACGACGTGACTTTTGCTGTTTTGCGATTGTGATTGCTGGAAAGCAGACCGCCCCGAAAGCCCCCGTCCGCTCGCGTTTACGTGGTCGTCTGCGCGAGCCACTATATCTCGTGGAGCGACCGCGAGCGGGCGGGG
>NZ_LWHG01000010.1 GCF_001625445.1 Haladaptatus sp. R4
CGGAAGTCGGGGGTCGGAAGTTTGGGGTCGGAAGTTTGGGGTCGGAAGTTTGGGGCCGGGAGTACGTTTGAGGCGTACACCTCCGGATTTGTTAAGTAGATGTACGCCTTATACGATTTCAGAGAGCGAAATGAGTACCATCGCACCGGCGACCGAAGCGTTCAACCCTCGCGTTGTGAAAGACGTGAATAGAACGGAGAGCAACCGATGAGCTGGGCCCCAGATGCCGACGACGAACCCGACCGCTTCGAGCGTATCGTAGAGGACGTCCGCAATCGACCCGACGTCGCCGACGTACGGGTCGACGACGAGACGATAAAGATCTTCTTCGAGGAGACGAACCGGCTTCCCGATGGATTCGACGAGTGGGCCGACGCGAACGCCCTCTCGATTCGTGATTTCGTGATCCTCCCCGACGACGAAGGGTTCGTCGTCGGACTGGAGTTCATCGACACCATCGAAGCGCTGTCGCCACACCACCACGCCGCCGAGGGGCTTCGCCCGTACTTCGAGGCCGGTGTCCCGCCCGCAGCGGCACTCGACGCGTGGATGGCCGACCGGGGACCGTTCAGCCAAGCCGAATGGGCGCGGTTCCGCGGCGTTGGTCGGCAGACCGTCGGCGACCGAGTTCGGAACGCCCGCGAGCAGGCACCGAAGGAGCGATTGCGCGAGAGGAAACGACGGCGGCGCGACGACCACTCCGAATCGCCGTGGTGGGATCTGTTCTGAGTCGTCGCTTTAGAAAACGTATGGAACGAGGCGATAGGGGGTGCGCTTGCAGTAGTCAGCGTAGCCGTCGAGTTCCTCCCGAAGTGCGTGCTCTTCGACGCGAATTCGGTAGCCGAAGGCGACGAGATTTACAACGAGCGCGACGAACACGGCGAGCCACGTCCCCAAACAGAACTCGTACCCGACTATCGTGAGGAGAATCCCGGTGTACGTCGGGTGGCGGACGACGGCATACGGTCCCGTCTCAACGACCGCTTGGTCGTCACTGACGGTAACCGAGCGCGTGAAGGAATCACCGAGGAGTATCACGGCATACCATCGAAGTGCGATGCCAGTGCACATGAGGAGTATTCCGGCCCAAAACAGCGGAACGGTAAACGAGCCGAATCCAGCCCACGACGGGGCTGTAAACATGAAAATCCATCCAACGAGACCGGAACAATAAACGGCGACGTAAATACCGTACACCGATTTCGCGTCCAGATTCGGCCCTCGGGTGTTCCGGTGCTGAATCGGGCGGTCACGACGACGAATCGAATCGAGTAACTCGGGGACGACCCAGGCCGCAGTGGCAACGATGAAAACGTATTCGGTGGCCGGGCGGAGAACTGGTGACGTCATGCTGATACGTTTATCGAGAATCGTATTTAAATGGTGTTCTCTTTTGGTGTCCGATGGTTCTGTGGTCAGTTCAGTGGAATTCGGCGATACTATCACACGTCCGATACCCCTCAGATCCGTCATATCGACCGATTTGGGGTGTGACAATACACCGAAGACAGCAACGACGGCTGAGAATCGTCATCGTGAGACCACTGCTACCGATTCTTCCTCCACTCTCAATCGTCGGTCGAACCCGTTCCCACGTCCCGGTGGCCGTCTTCGGAGGGAACACCGTCTCCCGTTTCCTGTGACCCGGGACTACCTTCGTCCATGTCCGGGTTCGGAAGGGCGAATGCGAGCAGGAAGCCGAGGGCGATAACGGGCACCGTCCAGAGGAACATGGTCGTGAGACTCCCGGAAAGGGCGTTGATAACCGCGTGCTGGATTCCCGACGGGAGCGAGCTGATCTCGTTGACGTTCTGGCTCGCACCCGCGTACTTTGCCGCCTTCGGCCCGAGCGCGTTCGTTAGATCGTCCGTGAGCGACGAGGTGAAGACGGAACCGAGTACGGCGACGCCGATGCCCGACCCGAGGCTCCGGGTAACGGAGACGCTCGTGGTCGCCACCCCGATCCGCGTCCGATCGACGGCGAGTTGTGCGGAAAGCGAGAGCACGGGGTTGACGAAACCGAGTCCGACGCCGGTGACGAGCATGAACCCCGCGATGGTCGTGAACCCCATGTCCGACGTCATCGTGGAGAAGAGGTAGTAGCCGACCGAGGCGATGGCCAATCCGACGACGGGGAAGATACGCAGACGGCCGTATCGGCTGATCAGTTGGCCGGTGATGGCGGACACGACGATCATCCCACCGAGTAGCGGGAGGAGCAGGAGTCCGGAGTTCGTCGCGGACACGCCCGTGACCGCCTGGAGGTAGAGCGGGAGGTAGGTGACGCCGACGAGTTGGCCGAGACCGATGACGAAACTCAGCCCCATCGCCACGCCGACGCCGCGGTTCGAGACGAGGTCGATCGGGAACACCGGTTCCGCCGTTCGAACCTCCTGTGCGACGAACGCGACTGCGAGAATGACCGTCAGGCCGAACAGTCCGAGGATCGCGGCGAGACCCACGCGTAATCCCCGCCGCCCCACGAGGTGGCGAGGATGAGCGTCGTCAGGGCCGCGACGAGCAGGAGCGCGCCGAAGTAGTCTATCGGATGATCGACGGTCTCCTGCGGGACGTCGAGGTAGGCCCAGACGAGCGCGAGCGAGAGCACGCCGAGCGGAAGGTTGATGAGGAAGATCCAGTGCCAGGAGAAGTGCTCGGTCAACCAACCGCCGACGAGCGGGCCGACCACGAGCGCCGCCCCGAAGCCCGAGAGCATGTAGCTGATGTACTCGGAGCGCTTGCGCGGCCCGAACATATCGCCGAGGATGGAGAGCACGAGCACCCAGAGGCCGCCCGCACCGATACCCTGGAGCGCGCGGAGGAGCGCGAGTTGGACGATGCCGTCGATGTATTGGTTCACGACCGGGATCGAACCGGCGGCCGCACAGAGCGCGGAGCCGATCACGAACACCGACACCGCGACAGTGAAGAGCGCGCGACGACCGTAGATGTCGCTGAGTTTGCCGTAGAGCGCGGCGGAGGCCGTCGTCGTGATCAGATAGGCAGTGACGATCCACGAGTAGTTTTTGACGCTTCCGAGGTCGCTCGCGATGGTCGGAAGTGCAGTCGAAACGATAGTTTGATCGAGCGCGCTGAGCATGATGGCGAGCATCAACCCGCCGAGGACGATAGCAAGCCGACGGCGAGGCCACTCTTCGACGGGCGAAGAAGCGGGATGACCGCCGCTCACTGCGACCGGCCTCCACATCGCAGACGGTACATCGTTCGCGCTTCATTCGTCGTTTCGAACGTTACTCCCATCGATACTCACCGAGATTCGAGTGGTTCCAGAGACATATCTGAATACGCATGGTTCGGTATTTCCGTGCGCCACGGATGAGTCTTCCACCTACATGTAGGAATCGTCCGACAGTGACAAGTTCGGTCGGACGTCACGGTAACCATGCCACGAGTTCAGATCGAGATTCCCGACCCTCCGGCTAACTGGTTGGTCGCGCTCTCGTCGTCCCATCCCGAGGACGAGTTTCGAATTTTAGCGTCGTATCCGGGGGAGAGTGGAACGGTCGGGATTTTGGAGGCACGGACTCGGAATCCGGACGTAATTCGGAAGGAGTTGGACGAAGTTGAGGACCTCCACTCGTTTCGAGAGATGGATTCCGACGGGGAGGTCGTGATCATCGAATATCGTTCACCGAAACCGAAGATGCAACGACTGGTATCCGAGTCGGGGACCGTTCCCCGTTATCCCGTCGTCTTTCGCGACGGAACGGTCACCGCTACCCAGGCGACGTCGCACGCACAACTGTCCGAACTCACGGATTCGTTCGAATCCGCGGGAATCGCGTACAACATCCGATCCCTCGTCCAAAGTCTCGACCCGAACGATCTCATCACCGCTCGTCAGCAGCAGTTCATCGAGAAAGCAGTCGACCGAGGGTATTACGAGACACCTCGAAGATGTACCCTGACGGAACTTGCCGCCGAAATGGACGTTCACAAGACGACTGCAGGTGACGTCCTCCATCGCGCAGAGCGACGGATAATCACGGAATTCGTTGCGAGACAGTCGTAGCGGTCGGAAATCGGGGACGGGTTCGTTTTCGTCCGTATGAAATCCACTCGCCGGACGATGGGTTACCTGGAGACGGATTTTGGATATAGCGATATAGAATATACAGATCCGTCAGCTCACGTCGCCAGAAGGGCGACAGCACCGATAGCAAGCCCGATACCCGCCAAATCCTGCAAATCGACGGAGTCGCCGAGAAACAACACGCCGAGGACCGCAGCGACGACGAAGTAGAGTGCGGTAACGGTCGTCGCGATTGCGGTATTGCCTCGTTGAAGCGCGGCGTAGTAACTGATGGAGCCGATACCGGAGAATACCCCACCGGCGACGGCGAAGGCGACGCCGGATCCGGAGAGGGATACGGGGTCGGATTGGACGGCGATGTACGCGATTGCGACGCCCTACACGACGACGTACGAGATCGCCATCGCCACTTCCGGTGCGAGGGAACGGGTGGCGAGGTCGGCGAACACCGCCCAAACGCCCCACGTAAGCATACCGACCAGTGCGAAGTAGATGGCTGTTCGAACCATGCGATTGAGAAACGGTACACGGACGAATGTGTTCGGGTTCCGGCGGAGAAGGAGGTGTCAACCGTCGGTCAGAGAGTGCCTGATTCGGGCGTAGTCGAAGTATAACAAACTGCCCTATCCGTGACTCCCCGAACATGAGACGCCCGACGATACTCACACTTGTCCTCATCGTCTCGTTCGGCATCGGGGCGATGACGATAGGCACGGAGGGGATGCAGGCGAACGAGGAACCGAGCGAGCGCTGGAACCGAACGTACGGCGGTTCCGGCGACGATATCTTCGCGGACATCGCCCCGACGGACGACGGCGGCTACATCCTCGCCGGACAGACCGGAGAGCGATGGTTCGGGTATCGATGGCTGGGTCATGAAGGTCGATGGGAATGGTGAACAGGAGTGGACGCGGACGTTCTCCGGGCCGGGAACGGACAGGTTCTACTCCGTCGCGACGACCGATGACGGATACGTCGTCGCCGGACGGACTGACCGCGGCGGAACGCCGATGGGATGGATACTCGAACTCGGGGCGGACGGTTCGACCCAGCGAGAGCGAACGCCGGGCACCGGCGCGTTCTACGGCCTCGAACACGACGATTCGGGGTATATTTTCGCGGGATGGACGCAGGGAGACTCGGGTACCGACGGATGGCTTCTCAAACAGGACGGATCGGGTGCGAAGACGTGGGAGAAGACGTACGACACACCCGATGGAACCTCAGGAGGGCTGTTCAAGGCCGTCGTTCCCACGTCGGATGGGTACTTCGTCGCGGGGCAACTCGACGGCGACAGTCAGGACGGATGGATACTCCGCGTCGGGAAAAACGGGGAACAACAATGGCAACGGACCCACGGCGGTTCGGATCGTGAGGCGGTGTGGGCGGCGACCGGTGACGAGAACGGTGTCGTTCATCGCGGGCGAGTCCGAAAGCGGCGAGTCACGTGACGGTTGGGTGTTCCGATACGACAAGCGTGGCGAGTTGAAGTGGGAGAAACGGTTCGGCGGCGACGAGGTCGATTGGCTCGACTCGGCGATGCCGACGGACGACGGTGGCTACCTGTTCACCGGCGGAACGTTGACGGGAGGAATCGGCAGTTCGGACGGGTACGTGGTGAAAACCGGGGCCGACGGAACCCTCGACTGGGAGAAGGCGTACGGGAGCGACTCGTGGGACAAACCATGGCCAGCCGTACGATCACACGACGGCGGCTACATCCTCGCCGGACAGACCGGCGGGTTCGGCGCGGATGGCAAGGACGGCTGGATTCTCGAACTCGGTCCCGGAGCGGCGAGTCAGCAAACATCGACAACCGATTCGAAAACCACGACGGAAGGAACGGTCCAGGAGACCGGTTCGTCCCAAGGGACGAGTGGGTCGTCCGAGGGGACGAGCCTCCCCGGATTCACGGTTCCGATAGCGATCATCGCGCTCGCGTTGCTCGGCCTGGGGATGCGCCATCGGTCGTGAGATATCGTTACGACGGATTTGGGGCTGCGCTGTTCGAGCCTCCCTGCGTCTGAATACGAAGTGTTGCTGAGACGAGAACGGTACGTGACTGTTCCTTTCAGCTTCAATCGAGGTTCTTTTATTGTTGTACTCAGTTTATCTCTCTAACTAAGTTCATCGAAGCGGTCTATTATGAAAGAAGGGCAATTCACAGAACGGACGACGGAACTCGACCGTAACGGACGAGCGGCGTATCGTGTCACGGGCGACACCGACGATACCAGCACCCGAATCATTCGGGGTATAGACGATATCGTCGGGGAGGATACGGACAGACAGACGTGGTTGTACGACAAAGTCGACCCCGACGCGTTGGACGCGATTTTCAAGCAAAAACACGACGGGACGTCTCGAACCGAAGGAAAGGTCGTCTTCAACGCACGTGGCTGTGAAATCGTCGTCCAAGCGGACGGTGATATCATCATCTACGCACCGGCCGACGACTCCTCCGAGTAGTCGATTAAATCCGAAACGGTATTCAATACCCGGCTACGAATGGCGTCAAGAACCGATTAATGACCGAAAAAGCATCCGTTACTTTCCGCGAACTCTGTCAAGAACTGCCAGTACAAACTGGGCTATTCAGTTTTGGTCCGATACTGTTGGGAATCGCCCAACTCTGGAACGGCTTTGCCCATCAGACTGCGCTCTCGTTCAACGCCATGTTCGCCGTCGTGATGGTCGGGTTCGCGGTGCTCATCACCCGCTACCACCTCGCGTCGTTTCAGTTGGATAAGTTGGAACGGATTTAGGCGGTTCCGGCAGGCGCTCCCGCCCGCTCGCTCCGTCCCGCGTAGGCGTTGTACCCGGCGACGATTGCGACGACGATACCCGAGATGATGTCACTCCAGAACGCCGTCGAGGCGGTCATGATGAACGGAGTGAGGATCATCCAGAGACCCAGCAGCGCGACGAACGACGAACTCCCCACGCTGGTCCCCATATCTCGCGACATGCGGTAGTAGTTGTACCCCGCGATGAGGAAGATGGCCGCACCGATGATGAGGTTGTTCCAGTAGCTCGTCATCGACATCGACGGGTAGACGAACGCGGAGACGAATATCCATGCCCCCACGAGCGAGACGAACCCACTCAGCCATTTCAGTCCCGATTCACGGGAGTCAGCGCTCCGTGTCGTTCGCTCCCTAGATTCTGTTTCACTCATTAGTGTTTCCCCGAAAGAGGGTAGGGCGAGCGAACGAATAAAGCGAGCGACCGTTTAACACGAAAACCGAATCGTACAACCGCTAAGGTGCCGTTACACTCGATTCGGGTCGTACGTTTCGAACCATTCCGTGAGTTGTTCGATGCGGTGAACCGCCCTGTCCGGGTCGCCGATGTTGTGATGCTCACCCTGGTATATGACGAGTTTCGAGGGAACGCCCCGTTTCTTGACGCTGACATAGAGTTGCTCGGATTGTGACGGCGGGCATCGCCAGTCCTCGTCACCGGCAGTCACCAAAAGCGGTGTTTCGACGTTTTCGACGTCGGTAATGCTCGACGCCGCGTCGTAGCCCTCGGGGTTCTCCCACGGCAGACCGAAATCGTTCTCCCACCACAAGTGTGCGTCGTCGGTGCCGTACGCCGAACGCAAGTCGTAGATACCGTGCTCGGCGGCGGCCGCGGCGAAGCGGTCGGTTCGCGTCACGAGGAATCCGGTCGTGATTCCGCCGTAGGAGAGTCCGGTGACGAACGTTCGGTCGGAATCGACCCAGCCACGTTCGACGAGGTGGTCGACGCCCGCGAGCACGTCCTCGGACTCCCGTGGACCCCACTCACCGCGGATGACTTCGCTGAACTCCTGCCCGTAGGAACTGCTTCCGCGATAGTTGGGGCGGAACACGATGTATCCCCTGTCGGCCCAGTAGGCGTATTCGAAGGAGAATTCGGGCGCGTCGTAGGCGACGGGGCCGCCGTGAATGGAGACGACGAGAGGGCGTGGGGCGGGGTCGTCGGGGTCGAAATCCGTCGGATAGTAGGCGAATCCCTCGATGTCGTCGCCCGACTCGTTCTCGTAGACGACCCGCCGACAACCGGGCGTGGCGTGTGTCTCCTCGAACGATTCGTTGAGGGCGGTTATCCGAATTGGTTCGCCGGTATCGAGGTCGTTCACGTCCACGGTGGACAGTTCGCCGACGGTTCCCGCGTCGGTGAGCAGGAACGCGACCGTCCCGCCCGCGACGTCGAACGTCCGGACCGTCAGGTAGTCGCCCTGTGAGTCGAAGGTGAACGTCGGCGCGTCCTCGTCCGCGGACAGCGGACGAGACGGGTGCTTCCTTCGTCGCCGATGGGCACGAGAATCGTTTCGTCGTCCTCCCATCGAAGTCGTCCGACGCGTGCGACGGTGCGGTCGAGCGATTCCGTGACGGATCGGTACTCCCCGTCCGCCGCGACGTACGCCTGGTTCGGAACGTGCACGTTCGTCGGATGTGCGCCGACGAACGCGAGTTTCGACCCGTCGGGCGACCAGCGAGGCGAACTGGCCGTGAGGTCCGAGTCAGTGACCTTCCGGCAGTCGCTCCCGTCGGGGTCGATGGTGTACACGTCCATCGTGTTCGAGTTATCCGGTCGGTCGGAACGGTCCGAGAGGAACGCGATTCCGTCCGGTCCCCACGCGGGTTGGAGTCCGAACATGGGTTCGTACGCTCCGCCGCCGTAGGCGTCGTCGAGGCGGCGGGTTTCCCGCGTTTCGAGGTCGACAACGAACAGGTACGTCGTCACCTCGTCCAGGAACCCCTTGCCGTCGAAGCGGTGTTGCAGTCGCTCGGTTTCGACCGGACCGCCGTTCCGAAGCTCCGAGAGATAGGCGTCCTCGTCCTCGGTCGGGTCGCGCGACGAGACGACGAGTCGCTCTCCGTCCGGTCCCCAGTCGAACCCGTCGATACCCTCGTCGCGGTCGGTTACCTGCCGGGCGTCGCCACCCCGAACCATGTCGAACACCCAGACCTGCGGTTTGGGTTCGTCGTCCTCACCGTTCGCCTCTTTTCGGTCTTCCTCGTCCTCGTCTCCCTCGCCCGCTCCCGCCCCCACGGCGAGGGAAACGTCCTCGTCGCGAGCGGCGAGAAACGCGAGTTTCGAGCGTCGGGAGACCATTTCGGTCCCCCGGCATCGGAAGCCCGCGAGAGTCGATACGGCTTCTCTCCCCCGTCCGCCGGAACGGCGAACAGCGAGGTTCGCCGGTCGTCCGCCGTCCGGTCGAACTCGTCCGCGACGAACGCGATGCGGGTACCGTCCGGGGAGAGCGAGAGGTCGCTCACCAACGTCAGGTCGTAATAATCGTCGATTTCGAACGTCTCCGTCATGGATGAAGGTTCCACGGGAGCCGTATAGTTGTATGTTCACCAGCAAATCGAACGGTTCACTGCCGGGATCACGCGACGTTTCGCTCGTCGACGGTCCGACCGTCCGCGAATCGGGCGGAATCGAGACCCGAGATGTCGACGAGTGAGGCTTCCCCGTCGAAGACGAGTTCCGTCACGAGTTGACCGGTCGCGGGTGCGTGCTGGAACCCGTGACCCGAAAAGCCGACGGCGTTCACGAAGCCCGGAATCGTCTCCTCGATTATCGGGTGGTGATCCGGCGTGACGGCGTACAGGCCAGCCCAGCCCCGGCGGATTCGGGAATCGGGACCGAAATACGTCGCCAACTCCGCCGCTTTCTCGACCGCATCTATCGTCCAATCGAGGTCGGACGAGTGATCGTAAGCGTTCGGGTCAACCGTCGTGTCCCCGCCGAAATGGCCGCCGATGATGGCGGCACCTTCGCGCTCCGGTCGGAAGTACAACCCCGTATCGAGGTCGATGACCAAGGGAACCGACTCGGGAACGGGCGTTTCGGGATCGACGACCGCGACTTGGCGACGTTCGGGCGAGATAGGAAGGTCGAGGCCCGCCATCGCCGCGACTTTGCCCGCCCACGGTCCGGCCGCGTTGACGACGAAGTCCGCGTCGATGGAGCCATCGGTCGTTTCGACGCCCGTAACGCCATCCCCGTCCCGCGGCACATCCGTCACCTCGACGCCGGTTCGGATGTCCACCCCGGCCTCACGGGCGCGGGTGGCGAACGCTTGAAGCGCCAAATGCGGGTCCGCGAAGCCGTCGGTCGGTGAGTACGTCGCGACCGGAAACGGTCGGCACGAAGGCCGGGGCACTGTTCCAGCGCCTCCTCCGGCGTGAGCAACTCGCTCGGTACACCCTGCTCGTTTTGCATGGTGACGGTTTCCGCGAGTTCCGCCACGGAGTCGTCAGTCCGGGCGAGGAAGAGATAGCCCGAGCGTCGATGGGAGATGTCGGCGTCGAACTCGTCCTCGAATCGATCCCAGACGCGCATGCTGGCCCGCGAAAGCGCGACGTTGACGGGTGTCGAGAACTGCGCCCGAATTCCGCCAGCCGAACGTTCGGTGCTTCCAGCGCCGATGTTCGAGCGCTCACAGAGGACCACATCTGCTCCGCGCTGTGCGAGATAGTACGCGCTCGAACAGCCGACGATTCCGCCACCTACGACAACTATTCGCATACCGTCGAAAAGGGACCGCTGGCTAATGGTTCCATCGTCGGGAAATAAGCATGTCCGAACCAAATGGCCGATATGGTTCGTCTCATCTCGGACGACGACGTGGCGTCGCTCCTCGACATCGAATCCCTGCTCCCGGTAGTGCGCGAAGCCTTCGTCAAACAGGGCCGTGGCGAAGTCGAGCGACCCGATCGCCCGCACTTCCCGGTCGGTGCCGGACTCGTCGGCGATTCCCCCCTCGGAACGGGTCTCGTGATGCCCGCGTACATCCACGGCGCACGCTACTACGCCACTAAACTCGTCGGCGTGCACGAGGGAAACGCCGACCGGGGACTGCCGACCGTGAACGCCCAAATCGCGCTGACCGAGGCCGAGACCGGATTGCCCGCCGGGTTCCTCGCCGGGACGAGGATCACGAACGCACGAACGGGTTGTATCGGCGGACTCGCGGCCGCCGAACTCGCCGCGTCCTCGCCGGTCAAACTGGGGATCATCGGGGCGGGAACACAAGCCCGCTGGCAAGCACGGTGTATCGCGGCCGCCGACGGACGTCGAATCGATCCGCGTCTACTCGCCGAGCGATTCGAAGGACGAGTGCGCTGACGAACTCGAATCCGACCTCGACGTTCCGGCGACGCCGGTCGAGTCGGCGGCCGAAGCGATCGCGGATGCGACGGTCGTCGTCACGACGACCACGGCGACCAGTCCCGTCTTTTCGGGCGAGGCGCTCGAACCCGGGACGCTCGTCGTCGCCATCGGTGCCTACGCGTCCGAGATGCGCGAGCTCGACCGCGAAACGTTCGGCCGTGCCGACAAGACGTTCGCCGACGTCCCGGAAGAGGTCGCGGAGATAGGGGATTTGCTGGCAACTGACCTCGGCGAATCCGACCTCGTTCCGCTCACCGACGTTCTCGAAGGCAGGGGTGGTCGCGACAACGATAGCGAAATAATCGTGGTCGAAAGCGTCGGGTCGGCCGTGCTCGATGCGGCCGCGAGCGAGTTCGTTTTCGAGCAGGCGGTCGAGACGGAGACCGGTGAGCAAGTCGAACTGTAGCGACCAGCGAGACCGATTTTCCGGACAGACTGGATAGATATCCAGACAGATAGCTTGCCAGAAATCCGTTCAGAAACCCAATCCGAACCGAAGAACGGCCGGTGAGAAGGGGGGACAGAATAAACGGAGAGGTTTCTGGATAGATATTCAGATAGCTATACATCTAGAAATCTATATAGAAATCCAACGATAGAGAACCTGAAAGCCCAAATCTTGGAAAGGGCGACAGAGAGAACGACAAAGAATCGTCGTAAGAGTTCGATAGGAGGCCAGATATACAGAAAGATATCTGGATAGATAGCCATACAGATAGCTATCCGAATAGTTTAGCCCAATTGTCTGACGAGAATTTATGAGGGATAAGGGTATATCAACCGACTGTATGAAGCGAGCCATCACACTGTGGAGCGAGTCAGGTGGGGTCGGCAAGACGACCATGGCGACCAACATTTCCGCCGCGCTGGGACGACAGGACGAGCGGGTCCTCGTTATCGACCTGGATCCCCAACTGGGCAGTTTGACCGACCACGTCGGCTATCAGGAATTGAAGACCGGCGACCGGGACCACCTCGGAGACGTTCTGTTGAATGATGAGAAAGATATCGAATCGCTCATCGTCGAGACGGAGGACTTCGACCTCGTACCGTCCCACGAGGGATTGGCAAACATCGAGAGTGAGATGGCCGCGCGGAACACCTCGCTCCGGGAGTTCCAGCTCCGGTCGGCGCTCAAATCCGTCGCGTCGGAGTACGACTACTTCATCATCGACCCACCGGCGACGCTGAACGTTCTCGTGGACAACGCGCTCGTCGCTGCACGAAACGTGGTCATCCCCATCGAACTCACCCGCAAAGGAAGCATCTCCATCGAAGGGCTGGAGGACACCCTCGACAGCATGGAGCGCGGGTTCAAGAAGTTCGACGACGGGTTCAACCTTGGAATTCTGGCCGTGGTTCCGAACGAAGTCGGCGACTCGAACATCTACCGTGACACGCGCGAGGAACTGGAGACGGACGGCAAACCGGTGACCCCGTTCGGCGTGCGAAAACGTGACGTGCTGAAGGAGGCGTGGAAAAATCAGATGAACCTCTTCGAATTCGCGGAAAGCGAGGAAACGCGTGATCTCCGCGAGTACGAAGAGGACCTGCTTTCGAACTTCGAACAACTGGCGCGAATCATCCAACGAGGAACGGTCGAAGCCGTGGAGGTCGAAGCATGACGAAGGACGATAGATACGGTGCGACCGACGACGATTACAGCGACGAACTCGACGGCTATGCCTCGGATTCGGCCACTGCGTCGGGATCGAGTGTGGAAACGGTCACGGTCGAATCGGAACCGGAGGAATCGACCTCCGAACCGGATCCGGACCCCTTGCCGTTCATCTTCGCGCGACGGACGGTGAAAGCCGACCGGGACGCTGTCCCGGTTTACGTGCAAGACCAAACTGCGACCGAGATCGACGAACTCGAACGTGAATTGAGCCAGACGTTCGAGGGAGACAAGGTGATGGCCCTCGACGTCCGCGAGGCGCTCATTCGTGCGGGCCTCGAAAACGTGGACGACGTCCAGCGCGTGATGGAAGAGTGGGGATACGGTCGTCGGTAAAAGTCGCTTCTTGCTAACGGATATTCAGATGGACATCTGCATGTAAACACGGATAGAATTATAACGAGAAATTTGGAGAGATCTCTGTATAGATATCCAGATATATCTCGGTTCAATCTCACCCACCGGCAGTCCGGGCAACATGCTAGGTATGGTTGCAGCAATGTGTAGAACATGCAAAACCGTTAAGTCGGAACGATGCCTATTGAGGGATAGATGACGGACGAACTCGAAGAGATTAGAGCGCAGAAGCGTGAGAAAATGATGAATGAGGATGCGGAAGAAGAACGGGAAACCGTCGCAGAGCCGGTTCGCGTCGAAAGTGCGGCACACCTCGATGAGTTGGTCGGATCACACGACGTGGTGTTGGTGGACTTCTACGCGGATTGGTGTGGGCCGTGCAAGATGATGGAACCGGCCATCCAGACCGTGGCGAGCGAGACCGAGGCGGTCGTCGCCAAGGTGAACATCGACCAACACCAACCGCTCGCACAGCAGAACGGTGTGCGCGGCGTGCCGACGCTACAGTTGTACGCGAACGGGGAACCGGCACAGCGACTGGTCGGGATGCAGGACGAATCGACGCTTAGAGACTTGATCGGACGGTACGCCTAAGGAAAGTTCTTCGTTCCCCCCGCTCTTCGATCAAAACGAAAAATGGGATTTCACACGTTCGACCCCGAGAAGGCAGCAAAGCTCGAAGACACCGGACGCTATCGGTACGTCTCCCGCGAGGAGTTGCTCTCGTATCTCGACCTCGCCGATGGCGAAACTGTTGCCGACTTCGGGAGCGGGACCGGCTTTTATACCGACGATGTAGCCTCGTTCGGAGAGGAGATTGGCGTCAGCGTCTACGCCGTGGACGTACAGGACGCGATGCACGAGGAATACCGTGCGAAAGGCGTCCCCGAGAACGTCTCGCTCGTCACGGCGGACGTCGGCGACCTGCCGTTCGACGAAAACGAACTCGACGCCGCGTTTTCGACGATGACGTTCCACGAGTTCGCGGACGAGGACGCGCTCGCGGAAGTCGCCCGCGTGCTCCGTCCAGGTGGTCGGTTGGTCGTGGCGGACTGGAGCGGGGCGGGTCGCGGTGAAGACGCCGTCGTCGATGAGCGACACCGACCTCGAAGCAGCGACGGAGTTGGTAGAATCGGCCGGGTTCGAGGTTCGATACGGAACGGAGCGAGCCGAGACGTTCGTGCTGGTCGCAAGGCGGTGATGGCCTTCGCCTCGCTGTCGAACGTCTCGTGGCTCGTGATCGAGATGAGCACTGATAAACCCATATCCGCGATATAGATGTCGATCCCTGTAGTCAGACACTGATGGGGAGTTGGAACCATCGATCGCTGATCGAACGTTTTACACGAGAGTGGTATCGTCCTTGCTTCGCTCGGTTCGAGAGACGAGTGACTCGAACACGACCAATCCGACGAGAACGACGGCCGCGAATCCGACGATCGATATGGGTTGGCTACCGACGACCAACGAACCGATCAAACCGGTGGCGAGGACCCGGCTCAGGAGTACAGAAGTCGGAATCGAACGCGGTGTCGCCCATTGGCTCGCCGTGATGCCGAACAGGAGTAACATCAGACCACCCAAGAAAGCCACCCGTCCACCGTTCGCAAACGAATAACCACTGGTGATCGATTCGATGGCCGTCTGGACTCCCACGCCGGTCGCCACGATTCCGGCGAAGACGAGCGGGTGGTTGTATCCGTAGATAAATTCGTGTACCAGCGTTCGGCGGTTACCACCGATTCCCTTCGTGGTGGTCGTCCAATCGAAGTTTCTGAAATACAGCGTCCAGATACAAACGGCAACGCCGAACCCACTGGCGGCGATAACGGTGCCACGAAAACCCCATCGGGTCTCCATCGTGCCCGTTCCGACGGCGAGGATGACTTCCCCGAGGACGAGAATCGTGAACAGACCGAATCGCTCGGGGAGGTGTGAGACCTGTATCGAGGCGCCGGAATTCAAATTCGAGACGACTGGCGTCGCCATTTCGATCCCCAGTCCCACAAACCAGAGAAAATAGCGTATCGGCGGCGGAACGAACACCGAAACAGCCCACACAGTCGCGCCGAGCGAGAAGCCGAGAATCCACGGATGGCAGATATCACGAAGATGGGGAGCAACGAGCCACGTTTGTGCGTAGAGTCCGATAACCAACAGCCGAAGAACGAGGTACGCGGCGGCGAAGGCGACGGTACCACCCGCGAACACGTCGTGAATCGTCGTCGCAAACACGATGACACAAAACATCGCGACGACGATAATGCCCCGGAAGAACGGATCGTCCGTACCGAACTGATCGGCGTAGTAAGTGAATCCGACCCACGCCCACCAGACGGGGAAGAACAAGCCGACGAAAACGAACAGCCCCAAGACCGTGAGATGACCGTGGAGTAACCGACCAAGCTGGGCCACCGCGAGTACGAACACCAAGTCGAAGAAGAGTTCAAGCCACGTCGCGTGACGTTCTTCGTCCGTCTGTGTATGGAGACCGAGCGACCGATTCCGACGCATGTGAAGTACAGACCATGGAAGCGCTTATCGTTGTCTAATGACAATAATGTTACAAAGATACGGGGTCGTTTTTAGGGTCGGACTGTTCACTTTGTAACTCGATGGAACGCCGAACCGTCGCCTCGACTTCGACGAGATGACAGAGCGGATTTCCGGGGTAGACGACCGGATTTTCGAGGACACCGACGAGGAGGCCGGTGAAGGGAGCGTGGACTTCGACGCTCTCACGTTTGAACGGGTCGCTGATCGAACAGATGGGTTCGCCTTCGTATACGAGTTCGCCGCGTTCCCGTCGCATGTCGACGAGGCCGCCCTCGTCCGAGCGAATCCACGTTCGTTCGTCGTCGGTTTCAACGACGGTTCGCCATCCTGGCCAACGGACGAGTTCCTGCTGATAGAGCCCGAATTCGGCGAATACGCTCCGAACGCCGTCCAGAGTCGGTGCTCGATGAGGTCGGCGCTCGAACCGGTGGGCTTCGCCCATCTCGATGGTGATGGTCGGGGTTCCGCGTTCCGTCGCCTCCCGGCGAAGCATTCCGGTTGCGCCCTGACCGGCGATGATGAGGTTCGTCCCGAACGCGTTGGCGAGTCGCTCCACGTCCGGATCGAGCATGTCGGCCCGGACGTGGAGCATGTTGGTTCGTCCGCGTGTGGACGTGTGGAAGTCGATGCCGAAATCGCACGGTTCGACGAAGTTTCGATAGATTTCGTCCGCGATACGGCGGTCGTTGGTCCCATCGGGATCGCCCGGAAAGGCCCGATTGAGATCCTGTTCGTAGCCCGGCAGATATCGCTCCTGGGCGAGAAACCCGGGGACGTTGAGGACGGGCAGGCAGACGACGGTCCCGTGGACGTCGGAGTGTTTCCACTCGTGGGCCAACTCGCGGACGACTTCGATGCCGTTGAGTTCGTCGCCGTGAAGCGCCGCCCCGAGAAACACCGTCGGGCCGGGGTTTTCACCGTTGATGATGGTGACGGGGATTCGGATAGGGTCCCCGAGGTACGTCTCGCTGGTCGGAAAACGGAACTGTTGGCCCTCACCCGGTTCGACGCGTCCTCCGTCGAACTCGAACGCTGTTGATTCCCCCATAGCGGACAGAACGACGGATTCCGTCTTGGAGGTTTCCGAGGGAACCGGATGACTGCTGGAACCGAACTCGGGTGGAACCGAATTTGGGTGAGAGTCGGGAAACAGTCCCGAAACATCCTCGGAACATTCCCGGTGGAGTTCGGAAAATCGTTTTTCACCCCTACGCACTCGATGCGAGTGAAGCCATGAAGCAGAACAACGATGCCACCGACGATTCGTCCAACACGGGAACGCGGCGCACGCGCCGGGCGTTCCTCGGAGCGACTGCGGCAGTCGGCACGCTGGCCCTCGCCGGGTGTACAGGGAGCAGCGATGACGGTGCGAGTTCGACGATGAGCACCTCGACGTCCACCTCGATGGACACGACCACGTCCGACATGGAGACGACGACCGAGGGGGAGATGTCGAATCCCGACGTTCCGATCCTCAACTACGCACTGACGCTCGAACACCTGGAATACGCCTTCTACCGTGACAGCCTGAAGAAGTTCAGCGACGACGAACTGATGAACGCGAAGGTAGTCTCGAAGTTCGGCGACGGGGTCCGGATGGACGTTCCGGACTATCTGAAGACGGTGCGGGACGACGAGGCGGCGCACGTCGATGCGCTCACCCAGACGGTCAAGAAACTCGGTGGGACGCCGGTCGAGGAAGGGGAGTACGATTTCGGTTGCGACACGCCGACCGATTTCTTCGGTGTCGCGAAGGCACTCGAAAATACGGGCGTCGCGGCCTACGCGGGTGCTGCACCGTCGGTCGTCAACAACGACGTGCTCGCGGCGGCGGCAGGCATCCACAGCGTGGAGGCCCGTCACGCCGCGTTCCTGAACCTCCTCAACGAGGAGTCACCGTTCCCGAACGCGGTGAACGAGGCCAAATCGATGGACGATGTGCTCAAAATCGCGGGGAACTTCGTCACGTCGGACGTCGATACGAGCAAGTACGAGATGGGAGATTCGCGCCCGAAACAGGATCGGAAAAAGAACGACGGGACGAGCGACGTGGACGTGCTGAACTACGCGTTGACGCTCGAACACCTCGAAAACGCGTTCTACCGCGACGGGCTGAAGGAGTTCAGCAACGACGACCTGATGAACGCCGACGCGCTCTCGAAGTTCGACGAACACACGCGAATGAAGGTACCGGCGTACTTGAGCAAGATCAGCGACCACGAGGCCGCACACGTCGATGCACTCACGAAGACGGTCAAAAAGCTCGGCGGAAAACCGGTCGGGGAAGCGACGTACGACTTCGGCTACGAGAACGCCTCGGAGTTCCTCGGCGTGGCGAAGGCGCTCGAAAACACGGGCGTCGCCGCGTACAAAGGCGCTGCACCGACTGTCGAGAACGACGACGTGTTCGCCGCCGCCATCGGTATCCACAGCGTGGAGGCCGAACACGCGTCGTTCCTCAACGAGGTGAACATGACGTCGCCGTTCCCGAACGCGGTGGACGAACCGAAGACGATGAAGGAAGTGAAGAAGATAGCCGGTCAGTTCATCGTCAGCAACTGAAATCGACGCCGTATCGTCATCCATTTCCTCTCATGTCGATGGCCTTAGGTAGCCAGGTTCGGATGTAATGTACAATGGAGGCAGTCCTCTGGTACGTGTTGGCCGGGACGCGCGGCGGTATCAACCGCGCGCGCATCCTGCGGACGCTGGACCAGCGTCCGCGAAACGCCAACAAACTCGCGGAGGACTTGGACCTCAACTACGACACCATCCGTCACCATCTGGACGTGCTCGCCGACAACAACGTCGTGAAAGCGAGCGGCGACGAGTATGGTGCGGTGTACCTCCCGACCGACGCGGCCCGCCACCACTGGGACACCGTCGAAGACATCATCACCCAACTCGACTGACAATGAACCCACTTGCACACGAGCGGCACGTTTCCAAAATCCCCCCACTGGAGGAGTATCGATGAGCGGGGTAACAGCCGCCCAACTCGCCACCGCAGCCCAAATTGCCACCGCAGTAAACATGGTACTCCTCGCGGTTCTCGGCGGCGTCTGGGGCCGGAACTACATGCGACTCCGGTCCAAGCATACGCTCGGAATGCTCGTGTTCGCATCCCTGCTGTTCTGCGAGAACGGGTCAACGCTGTACTACTACCTGTTAGACCCCGATCTCTCGATCTGGTTCAGCACGGCAGTTCCGCGCATCGCGTGGCACGCGATGCTCCTCTTTCACGTGTTGGAGATGCTCGCAATCGGCTTCCTGGCGTGGGTGACGCTGGATTGAGAGAGCGGGTGAAGGAATTCGAGAAGGAGACTAGGTCGGCCGGTTCGGGCGATTTTTCGTAATCGGGACCTCAGCCGAGGAATTCGTGTTATCACACAACAATAACTGATTTCGTAGTGTTGTCAGTAGACGGTTACATGACGATACCGAATTACGGAGACAAGTACGACTCACCGGCGTTGTTCTCGGCGCCGACGCGATCGACGGGCAGGGTGGCGATTTCGGGGCCGAAATTCCAAACGCCATCATCATCACCTATCAGCGGGACTTCTTCGAGGAGATATTGGCGGAGCGTACGGGCGATCCGATCCCGCTCGTTCGGAACTTCGAGGTTCATCCCATCGACGAACACGTCGGCGTCCGTCGGGGGGTTTAGCATCGGCGCACCTGCGACGGGAACCGTCGCGGAAAATCTCATCGCCGCTGGGGCGGAAGTCCTCTGTATCGTCGGCAGTGGTGGGACACTCCAACAGGACATCGAACCGATAGACGCCGTGATCGCAGACCGGGCAATTCGGGACGAAGGTGTCTCGTATCACTATCTTCCGCCGGAGAAGGATGCGACGCCGTCCCTGGAACTCACCGACCGCCTCGAAGCCCGGTTCGAAGACAGCGAGGTAACGACGCATCGGGGAACGACGTGGACGACCAGCGCGTTCTATCGAGAAACGGTCGCCGAAATCGAACGGTACGCTGAGGACGGTGTCGTCAGCGTCGAAATGGAAGCGGCCGCTCTGTTCGCGGTTGCCGAATTTCGCGGCGTAGATGCCGCCGCTGTGTTCGATATCGGTGACTTGCTGACCGAAGAAGAGTGGGATTCTGGCGTCGGGTACGAGAACCTCCAACCGAAACTGCTCGACCCGGCGATTGCGGCGCTTCACGATCTTCTCGGCGTTGACGGATGATCGGGAGTAGAGCGAACGTTCCCCGGTTACGATGGGACGGGAAAGCAGTGACAACAAGTGACACACTTAACCGTGTCCGGTACTAACCTAACGTGAATCCGACTACCAAGCCCCTGACGGCAGCGATGACGCGGATGTGGTCGCATCGGTGTGGCTCGGTAATCGAGATGGAGAATGACCAGAGGGTATGACTGATAACAAGACATACGAACGATTGTATGAGAAAACGATTCCGTCGGTCGTGTCGATCTACGTCACGCCGAATGATGCGAGTCGTCCGACGAGAATGGGCGCGGGATCCGGATTCGTCTACGATAACGATGGCTCCGGCGGCCACGTCGTAACGAATCACCACGTCACGGGCGGTGCCGACGAAGTGGAACTTCGGTTCAGCGACGGCGACTGGCGAACCGGCCACGTGGTCGGCCGGGATAGCGGTACCGACCTCGCAGTCGTCGCCGTCACCGACCTTCCGACGTACGCGAAACCGCTTTCGGTCGCAACGGATGCACCGAAACCCGGACAAGAGGTCGCCGCGCTCGGGAACCCGATGGGACTCGACGGAACCATCACGACGGGTATCGTCAGCGGGACGAACCGCTCACTCCCCACCGGCAACGGGTTCACGATTCCCGATACGGTACAGACCGACGCCGCGATCAATCCCGGGAACAGCGGCGGTCCGCTCTTGACGCTGAACGGGGAAGTCGTCGGGGTCAACCGCGCCCGACAGGGCGACGGTATCGGCTTCGCCATCTCGGGGGCTATCGTCTCGCGGATCGTTCCGACGCTTATCGAAAGCGGTTCCTACCGGCATCCGTTTCTCAAGATTTCGACGGTGGACGTTTCGCCGATCGTTGCGGAGGCGAACGGGCTCTCGGAGCCGCGAGGAATCCTCGTCGTCGACGTTCGCCTCGGCCCGGCGAGCGGTGCCCTCATCGGCTGTGAAGCCACTCGAACGCTTCGCGGTCGTGAGATACCGGTCGGTGGGGACGTGATCGTCGGTCTCGACGAAAAAGAGGTTCGTTCCCACGAAGAACTGATGCGACACTTGCTCATCGAAACACAACCCGGCGAGCAAATCGAAGTCGAACTGGTCCGAGACGGTCGGAAATTGACGGAACAGGTCGTCCTCGGGGAACGACCGAAGGCGAAGGGTAACGGTCGTATCGGAATCACGGTGGAGTGACGGCCGCTACCGGGTGCTCGCGACGGGGCGACAAAAAAGAAATCAAAAACAACGGAAACAGTGGCGTCGGCTGGAAAATAACAGAACATAGCGCCGTGAGGGGGAAACAACGGAAGTTGCGGACTAATTCGAATCGGTTAAACTGGCGAGAACAACGGAAATGATGGGGTTAACGTGGTGAAACCAAACGAGTTCGGGGAACGACAACGGAAATTGTGGTGTTAGTGGTATAAAGTGAGTGATAGCGGTAGTCGTGAGTTGGGCGTAGTAAAGTTGATGAGTTGGGCACAGTGGCAGTAGTTGGAGAATTGAACGAATTGGCAGTAGTTGGAGAATTGAACGAATTGGCAGTAGTTGGAGAGTTGGTCGTAGTGGCGGTAATCGTAAACTGAATGTCGTGATGTCCGTGAAATGACAGAGGGGTCGATTAACGAATACGGTGTTCGCCGATTATTTCTCGCGTTCGTCGAGCAG
Source organism: Haladaptatus sp. R4 (assembly GCF_001625445.1). Lineage (NCBI taxonomy): Archaea > Methanobacteriati > Methanobacteriota > Halobacteria > Halobacteriales > Haladaptataceae > Haladaptatus > Haladaptatus sp. R4. The sequence goes on from NZ_LWHG01000010.1 coordinate 21,681, forward strand.
CGATTGATAGTACGGTCGAATACTGTCGTGAACACCGGCGAGTTCGATGGTCTCTTCGAGTGCGCTCACGACGAGGTGAAGGTCCTGCTTGAGCGCGTGTTTGCGGTATTTTCCGCCGGACATCCCTTCGTTCTTCTCCATCGAGGAGATGACGCCGAGCATAGCGAGATCGGCGAGATGGTCACGCATCCGCCTGCTGGTGAGCGCCTCGGTACCGATGTGGTTACAGAGTTGTTCGTATCGGGGTCGGATGTCACGCGAGCGTGCGGGGCACTTGTCCTCCGCTTCGAGGGACGTGAGCGCGTACAGGATGAGACGAGCGTGTTGTGTGAGGTCTGCGACGCCCTCCATGATCCGGTCGCGTTCGAGTTTCCGTCGCGCTTCCTGCACGTGGTGGTCCACGACCTGCTCCGCGGCGTCCTTCCGCGCGAGGTCGCCGGCTTCGAGAAGCAAGTCCAGCGCCTGACGCGCGTCACCGGCGTCCTGTGCACCGTAGGCCGCACAGAGTGGAATCACGTCCTCCGCGAGGGCACTCTCGTGAAACGGCGACCTGCTCGCGCTGGCGCAGCACTTTCTGCAATTCGGTTCGCGTCGTACGGCGGGAACGAGACTTCCTTCTCACAGAGCGAGGACCGCACCTTCGCCGACAGGGAGTCGCGGAACGAAAGGTCGTTGCTGATGCCGATGAGACCGATTTTGGCGTGTTCGAGGTAGCCGTTACTCCGTGCGCGGGGAATCTGGTAGAGGATGGAGTTGTCGTTGATGTGGTCGACCTCGTCGAGAACGATGATGATAGTGCCGTTGAGATGGTCGAGTTCGTCCCAAAGAAAACTGTAGACTTGCGCCTGCGGGTATCCGGTGTTACTGATCTGGTCCGCGGGATCGCGGAGCGTGTTGACGAGACGAACCGCCACCTGATAACTTGAATTGAGACCGTCGCAATTGATCTCCACGACGGAGAGGGAGATATCGTCGTACCGAGCGGCGTCCTCCTGGAGTTGATTGAGGAGAAATCGCGTCGCGGCGGTCTTCCCGACGCCGCTTTTTCCGTAGAGGAAGATGTTGGAAGGGGCTTCGCCGTTGATTATCGGTTGGAGCGCCGCGTGATACTCTTCCAACTCGTCGTCCCGACCGACCAGGTTGTTCGGCGTGTACTCCTCCAAGAGCGCATCCCGGTTCTTATAAAGGGAGTTGTCTCGGTCGAAACTGAACGATGTCATTACACGATGTATTCACGGAGAGGTATATAAAACTGGGCCGTCCGTTGTTTCTTCTGTTCCGAAGAATATAAATACGAGAGTTGGTTCGAAGGGTGCATCGTTTCCGATGCTTTTCGCGTTAGTGCGGTAAGGGAGGATGAAGTAGAAAAGGACGCTGGAGTGGAGTGGAGTGGAGTGGAGTGGAGTGGAGTGGAGTGGAGTGGAGTGGAGTGGAGTGGAGTGGAGTGGAGTGGAGTGGAGTGGAGTGGAGTCTCGAAGGCGG